>CAMLRE010000274.1 GCA_946482355.1 uncultured Bdellovibrio sp. | reverse complement strand
AGTTAAAAAGTCAGCGACTGACGTTGAAAAAAACTTAGCGGCTTACAAAAAGAAAGCTGAAGCTCAACGCGCTAAGATCGAAAAAGCGATCAAAGCTAAAGCGGCTGAATACGGCGTACAAACGGCGAAGAAAGCTTCTAAAGCAAAAACGAAAGCAAAACCTGCAGTTCGTAAAGCTAGAAAAAAAGCGGCTAGAAAATAATTTTAAGAACTTTGAAAGCCAAAGCTAACTAAAATGCAAAAGCTACACCTAGCGAAGGCATTAGATAGCTTTGGTTAAATGCTGACTTGGTTGTCAGACTTCCCGATGTGCGCGAAGAAAAACTTTCGCTGATATAATACAATCCCACATTAATCTTTGATCTCTCAGACAAGTTAAATGACGCTGCAAACTTGGCGATCATCGTATTACCATTCCATGACTCTTGACCTGCAGCTTCGCTAACATCAAGCTTAGCATAAGGCGAATAGGCGCCGGTTACGATAAAACTCGTGAAACTCTTTTTTAAGAATTGATAAGAAATTCCCAGATAAGGATTTGCTGAAGTCAGTTTTGTGTAAGTTGAATCAGAATAGTTTTCAACGCTATTCACATACAAATAACCTAAAGCCAAATACAGCGGAAATTCTTTTTTAAAAGCCACGTTAACATAGCCATCGTAAAAAGTTCTGCCAAGACTTGAAAGCTGTGTTGAAGAACGGTTTTCTTGCAGAGTTCCTAAATCAAGACCAACCCTCACCTGCGACATAGCCGGTACAGCCAACAATAGGGCCGCGATAAAAACTAGTTGGCGATAAACATTTTTGAAATACATTTTGTATCGCCTCCGTATTGTATGAACGGAGTCGAACCAGACCGCGTAAGCACTTTCGTGTTATCGACACCGATTTGAGAAGGATCATAAGTAAACTTTTCGATGGCATAGTTCACAACAGTTGTTGCTGTTGTTGTTGCTGTAGCGATATAAACTGTGCCCGTGGCCGAGTCATAAGCAATTTCAGAGATTCCATAAAGTAAATGTGGGTAAGTAGCTGGGTACAAACTCGCATCGTAAATCTTTTGTGGCGAAGTAATTGCATTTGTTGTTTCATCAACTGAATAAGCATAAATACTATTTACATCAGTGGCTGTCGTGTTACCCGCGTAAGCCACAATAAGCTTAGCGTTGGCTGCATCATAAAAAGCTCCCGTGGGATAAGCCGCACCCGCTACACCTAGCGGCCCTGCTTGCGCCGTCGCACACGTCGTTCCACCCGTTGCTGCGAAAATTCCGAAACGATTTTGATTGGCAGCCGCGTGTAAGAATACAAATTTACCATTCGATAATGTTAATACTTTCGAAATTAATGTTGTCGATGTGTTACAAGGAGCTGCCGTAGGATTGATATACGGCGCACCTAAGCGCACATTTCCTGAAGTGATGTATTCAACTCCATTTGATTTTGCCACGGCGAAATCACCGTTTGAAAGTTTAAACAAATCGCGCAACTGCGAACTTAGCGCCGTCGAGTTATTCGTAAAAAGTGAACGTGCGCCATTAGCCTTTTTTTCAACTTTTTCAATACGGCGTAAACCCGCCGTCGCATTTTCAACTAAAACATAAATGTAATTATCATCACCATTGATCATACCTGCCGGAGAATCACCTGCATTTGACGGCGAAGCCAAATAATCGGCTATCGTTGCATCAACGCCGCCATCAGATAAACGCACGCGGTAAACAAGATTTGATGATGTGGTCGCGCTAAATGTTGTATTAGTGCCGGAATAACAAGCTCCTGAAGCGATGTAAAGGTAGCGTGAATTTGAAGTCGATGACGCTTCTTCTGGCTCTTTTGCACAACCATTGGTTAAAAGAACGCCTAAGCCCACAACAATTTTAAATAATTTTTTAGCATCCATAATTTCATTGTCGGCGATGTGACACGAAATCGAAATGGACAATGGACCGGAAAGACTCATATTAAGAAAAGAACCGATAAAATCGGTGCTTATTTATGTTGCATTCAGGTCCTAAGTACAACTGCGCAAAGACCCCGTCATTTTTGCCTTTTCTAGACCTTCGTGCTAGCGTAAGCGCCGAACAATGACATGGGGGCTTTCATGGATTTAAACACGTCACTTTCTACCCTTAACACGAACTCGGAATTTACAGGCCGCCACATCGGTCCTACTCCTGCCGAACAACAAGAGATGCTTCAGACACTTGGTTTTTCAAATTTTGAAGAACTGATGACTAAAGTTGTTCCGAAAACAATTTTTTCAAACGCTAAGTTAAACGTTGGCGATGGAATTTCTGAATTTGAAATTTTAGCTCAACTTAAAAAAACAGTTTCTGAAAATAAAGTTTTCAGAAGTTTAATCGGTATCGGCTTTCACGACACAATCACACCATCACCGATTTTACGTAACGTTTTTGAAAATCCAGTGTGGTACACGGCTTATACGCCTTACCAACCTGAAATTTCACAAGGCCGTTTAGAAAGTTTATTAAACTTCCAAACAATGATTACAGACCTTACAGGCATGGAAATCTCAAATGCTTCATTACTTGATGAAGGTACAGCTGCTGCTGAAGCCTTAGTGATGGCACATTCACTATGTAAGAAAAAAGACTGCAACGCTTTCGTGGTTCACCCACAAGCTCACCCGCATGTTCTTGAAGTTTTAAAAACTCGCTCTGAGCCGTTAGGCTTAGAAATGATTATTGCTGATCCAACAACATACGATTTCAAAAAAGAAATCTTTGCAGCGATTTTCCAATACCCAACAACTGAAGGTACTGTTGAAGATTACAAAGCGATTGCGGCTAAACTTCACGACCATGGCGCTTTAGTTGTCGCTTCAGTTGATTTATTAGCTTTAACATTACTGACTCCTCCGGGCGAATGGGGAGCTGACATCGTTGTAGGTAACTCGCAACGTTTCGGAGTCCCATTAGGATTTGGTGGCCCTCACGCCGCGTTCTTAGCTACGAAAGATGCTTACAAACGTTCTTTCCCAGGCCGTTTAGTGGGTGTGTCTGTAGATTCTCATGGTAAAAAAGCACTTCGCCTAACTTTACAAACACGCGAACAACATATTCGCCGTGAAAAAGCGACTTCAAATATTTGTACAGCACAAGTGTTACTAGCGAACATGGCTGCGATGTACGGTGTTTACCATGGTCCAAACGGCTTAAAGAAAATCGCACTTCGCACTCACCGCTTAACTCAATTAGCCGTGGCTGGTTTAGAAAAACTTGGTTTTAAAACAACAACGACGCAATTTTTTGACACTGTAAAAATCAAAACTGATAAAACAGCTTCGATCGTTGCGGCCGCTGAAAAATTAGAAATCAACTTACGCGCTTACAATGATGGCGTTGGTTTTTCTATTAACGAAACTTGTAATCACCAATTAATCGAAGATTTATTAACAGCGTTCAATGGTGGCCAAGCTTTATCATTTAAACTTGCCGACCTTGAAGCGGGTTTAAAAAACCAATGGAACAAAGAGTTCGTAAGAACTTCTGATTTCATGACTCACACAACATTTAACCGTTACCACTCTGAAACAGAGTTAATGAGATACATCTACCAATTACAAAATAAAGATGTGACTTTAACTCACTCAATGATTCCACTTGGATCTTGCACGATGAAGTTAAATGCAGCCACTGAACTTATTCCAGTTTCATGGCCTGAAATTAACAAAATCCATCCGTTTGCTCCAAGCCATCAAACGCAAGGTTACCAAAAATTAATTAAAGATTTAGAAGCTAAACTTTGTGCGATCACAGGCTTTGCTGCTGTTTCATTACAGCCAAACTCTGGCGCTCAAGGTGAATACGCTGGTCTTTTAGTTATTCGTGAATACTTTAAAGCTAGAAATGAATCACACAGAAACGTGTGCCTAATTCCATCTTCAGCACACGGAACAAATCCGGCGTCTGCAGCTTTAGCTGGCTTTCAAGTTGTAGTCACGGCTTGTGATGAAAATGGTAACGTTGATTTAACTGATCTAAAAGCCAAAGCAGAACTTCACAAAGATAAACTGGCTGCGATGATGGTAACTTACCCATCAACTCACGGTATCTTTGAAGAAG
>CAMLRE010000273.1 GCA_946482355.1 uncultured Bdellovibrio sp. | reverse complement strand
GGGCTTTGGAAAACTTCGACAACTAAACGATGTAGGTCGCGCATTTGAACACCATTTACAACTGTGTCGTAATGAGTTCCATATTTAAAAGTAGCTAAGTGTAAAATGATGAACGCTAAAATCACAGAACCTTGCATTCCCATTGTTTGCGAAGCTAGGGTTGGACCTTTTTCACCATTTGGATTTACTGCGTAACGAGAGCCTTTGGCTTTACGGTTTTCAACCGTTAAAGAAATCGCTGTCATCACGTGAACGATAAGCGCTAAAACTAAAACGCTTTCAGCTCCGTACAATAACGGCTTGTTAGACACAATCGCGTGCCCGTAAGCGTTGTACAAATCGGGGCTTACCAGAATAAGCATGTTTCCCGCCATGTGAGATAGAACAAAACCCATCCACACTAGGCCCGATATACCCATGATATATTTTCGACCAACAGTCGACTTCACAAAATCGAACATAAACACTTCACCTTCTCATGTTGTTTTCATCACCATAAACCTTCGCCCTATAAATTGTCACTTTGCCACATGCAAACTTAGAGAATTTTTGCGTCACGTTATATTGATAATTCACTGTCTGATTTCAGGCACTTGCGCTAGAACAAATGGGTTCATTTATTAAACAAAAATGAAGTTTTTGGCGCAGCCGAAACGGGAGATAGACGAGCATGAAAATTTTCGTGTGTATTAAGCAAGTGCCGGACACTGAAACAAAAATCAAAGTGGCCGCTGATCAAAACGGTATCGACACAACTGGTATCAAATGGGTTTTAAATCCATATGACGAATTTGCAGTAGAAGAAGCTGTAAAATTTAAAGAAAAAAATCCAACAGCTCAAGTTTGGGCGATCACTGCTGGTCCTAAAACTCGCGCAGTTGAATCTTTAAGAACTGCTTTAGCAATGGGCGCTGATGAAGCTATCGTTGTTAATGCTGATGAAAAATTAGACGCCATCTCTACGGCGAAAGCCTTAGCTGCTGCAATTAAGGCAGAGGGCGGCGCTCACTTAATCTTCACTGGTAAGTTAGCGATCGATAACAACCAGTCTTCAGTTCCTCAAATGGTGGCTGAATTTTTACAAATTCCACACACTTCAGTGGTTTCTAAATTTGAAAACCAAGGCGAAAGCGTTTTAGTAGAGCGCGACGTTGAGGGCGGAGCAAAAGAAGTTGTGCAAATGATGAATCCTTCATTAGTTGCGGCAAACAAAGGCTTAAACATGCCTCGTTATGCTTCTTTACCTGGCATCATGAAAGCTAAGAAAAAAGTTGTGAAAGAAGTTGAGTTATCAGCTTTAGGAATCGCAGCCACTGATGCAAAAGTAAAATATGTTTCTTACTCATTACCTGCTGAAAAACCACCAGTAAAACTTTTATCTGGCGATGCTTCAGCTCAAGCAGCTGAATTAATTAAACTTCTTCGCGACGAAGCGAAAGTATTGTAGGAGTCGACGATGTCTAAAATTTTAGTTTTTGCTGAATTCCAAAACGGTAAACTTAAAAGAAGCTCTCAAGAGCTTTTACAATTCGCTGCTAAATCTGGTCACACAGTTTTAGGTTTTGCATTAGGTACTCAAGCGGGCACAGCTAATGCTGAACTTGCTCATCACGGCGCTCAAGAAATTCATTTTTCTAAAGATGCTTCGTTTGACATGTACAACCCAGAATTATTCACTGCTGCAGTTTCTGAGGCGATCACAAAAACAGGAGCAACAATTGTTTTAGCTTCTGCTTCTTCGACAGCCAAAGATTTATTTCCGCGCGTAGCTGCAAAATTAAATGCAGGTGTTATCTCTGACGGAACTGAAATCACAATTTCTGGTGACGATGTAAAAGTTAAAAAACCACTTTACGCTGGTAAATGTTTTGCAACTGGTACATTTGAAAATGCTCCGGTAAAAATCGTTTTAATGCGCGCAAATCAATTGCCTGTAGCCGCTGCTGATACTTCTAAAACAGCTCCTGCAACAGAGCACACATTTGCAGCTCCTTCTTTAAAAACAATCATCAAAAATATCGTTAAAGGCACTTCAGAAAAATTAGATTTAACTGAAGCAAATATTATCGTTTCTGGTGGTCGTGGTCTTAAAGAAGCGGGTAACTTTAAACTTTTACAAGATCTAGCCGACGTATTGGGTGCCACAGTTGGTGCTTCTCGTGCGGTTGTTGATGCTGGTTGGGTTCCACACAGCATGCAAGTTGGTCAAACTGGTAAAACAGTAGCGCCTTCTCTTTACATTGCTGCCGGTGTTTCTGGAGCGATCCAACACTTAGCAGGTATGAGTGGTTCAAAAGTTATCGTTGCGATTAACAACGATCCAAATGCTCCGATTTTTCAAAAAGCAACTTACGGTATCGTAGGTGATGCTTTAGAAATCTTACCTAAATTAACTGAAGAATTTAAAAAAGCTCTTCACCACTAATTGCTGGTTGTTTTTAAAGTGCATAAAATTCGCGGGCTTTTTTTAGGTTTTATTGTCTGGGTCATTTACAAATTGTTGTCGATGACCTGGAAAGTTAAAATTCAAGAGCCCGACGATATGAAAGCGTTGATGAAAGAAAAAAAGCCCATGATCTTGGCGCACTTTCACGGCGACGAAATTCCGCTTATCTCGTTAGTTTCCCGATATAAAATTGCAACGATGACCTCAACATCAAAAGACGGTGAGATGATGAACACTGTTTTATTATTGTTGGGCGCAAAAACTTCGCGTGGTTCTGCTACTCGTGGCGCTGTTTCTGCGCTTAAAGGTCTACTTAAATATTGCAAAGAAGGATCAAACTGCAGCATGGCTGTTGATGGTCCTAAGGGTCCGATTTATGAAGTAAAGCCCGGTGTGTTTGAAATTGCACGTCTAGCAAAAGCTCCGATTTACGCTGGTGGAATTTCTTGTGATCGCGCTTGGCATTTTCCAAGATCGTGGAATAAAGCGTATCTTCCCAAGCCTTTCGCCCAGTTAAATATTGTGTGGTTACCCTTTAATTTTACGATCGATAAAAACACCGACCCAAGGTCGCCAGAATTAGCAAATTCCCTTAAAAATCAGCTTTTTGATGCGCGCAGCCAATCGGCCAAATTAGTTTAAAATCATTGTCGAGCAATCGCCTAAGCTTTAGCATTTTATGTAGGACTATATTGTCAAAAAGGAATTACTACATGAAATGGATTTTATCATTAGGCCTAGCTTTTTCTTTGTCAGCTTTTGCGCAAAAAGAATCTGACGTTGTTGCCACGGTTGGTAACAAAAAAATCACTTTAGGTGAATTCAATAAAAAATATAAAGAAGTGACTTCTCAAGTAATCACGAACATGCCTTCAAGAAAAGTTTTCTTAGAAGATCTGGTACGTTACGAAATGGGCTTACAAGAAGCTAAAAAACGTAATCTTGAACGCGACCCAATGGTTCAGGATCGTTTAAACCAAGAGCTTTACAAAGGTTTACTTGAAAAAGAATTAGGTCAAAAAGTTCAAGAGAACAAAGTGACTGAAGCTGAAATGAAAGCTTACTACGCTAAAAACCCACAAATCCGCGTATCTGACATCTTAATCGAAGTAAAACCAGGTGCGACTCCGCAACAACGTGATGAAGCCAAAAAACGTGCGACTGAAATCTTAGGTGAAGTTTTAAAATCAAAACGTCCGTTTGAAGAATTAGTTCGTTTATACTCAGATGATTTAACAACTAAAAACTTAGGTGGCGATATCGGCTGGCAATCTCGCTTAACTTTAATTCCATCTTATTACGATGCGGCTTTAAAAATGAAAATCAACGAAGTGACTCCTAATTTAGTTGAAACTCCGTTTGGCTACCATATCTTCAAATTAACAGGTAAACGTTCATACGAAGAAGCGACTAAACGTGAAATCCGTATGGCTGTGTTCGATGAAAAACGTAAAGTTTTATTCGACGAATTTTTTAACAAGCTAAAAAAGCAATACCCAGTAAATGTTAACTCTAAGTTGGTTGAATAATAAAAATTCACATAGCTTATTGAGATCAAGCCCCGCTGCTGCGGGGTTTTTTGTATGTCTGACACTTGCAATGTCGGGCTGCGATCTTTTTTATTTCGAAACAAAATCCAAAGTTGTTCT
>CAMLRE010000272.1 GCA_946482355.1 uncultured Bdellovibrio sp. | reverse complement strand
TCTTGATCTTTATCTTGGTCTTTATCTTGGTCCTTATCTTGGTCTTTATCTTGGTCTTTATCTTGGTCCTTATCTTGATCCTTGTCTTGGTCTTTATCTTGATCTTGGTTTTGTGTTGAGCAATCAGATAAAGCGAAGCGGATCGCCTCAGACGAACGAGCTTCTACATTACCAGTTAATAAAGTAATTAAGTCAGCTGTAAATGCTGAGCGAGTTCTTACGATATTTAATGCTTGGCGATCAGCAGATGATAATGTCATCACGATTTGTTCGCCGGCATATAAATCCCAAGTACCTGCATCAGTTTCTACAACTCTATTTACTGTTCCTAATAGATTTGCACGCTCAGCTAACGCTGGGTGCTTAGCTAAAATCTCAGCTAAAGCCGCTGCTGGTACTCCTGAAAGTTGACCGCCAGCTGCTAAATGATAATCAGCAACTTTAGAAATACGTAAAGCATTTCCAGATGCTACCATTTCAGATGATGCAGCTTCTACTGGTGCACCCGCTGAAGAAGAACCACCTGAACCACCACCGCTACAAGCAACCATTGCTACTGCAAGTGTTGATACAGAGAACAATTTAAAGTAACGCGCATAACTCTTATTCATAAAAATCCCTCCATTAGGATAGTTTTGTTTTAAAGCTGTTTGAGCAACATGAGTGCCATAGATAAAAACTTCTAAGCGCGATAAAAATTAAAGAATTTGATTTTTTGTGTGGCAAAAACACCTTTTTGTAATTCCACACACGGGTAAAATGCCCTAATGCTGCACATAACCAATCTTAAAGTTCATGACCACAACCAAAATCCTTGATCCAATGAGGCCATGAAAACATCACAAGCACTTTCATTATTTATTGCAACTTTAGGAATTTCACTTTCTGCGCAGGCCGAAAGTTACCGAGTTTCTCAAAAACTATCTTCAAACATGAAGGCCGAACTTTTAGATATCGAAACTATCGAAACAGCCCCGGCCCGCGTTTTACGTAAACTTCCTTATTATATTACTGAGGGCCCGCGCTTTGATACCAAAGGCATCGACACCACTTCTATATATATAGAAGAAGTTAAAAACACTTTAAGCCAAACTGAACGCACGTTTTTACAAAAAAAATTAAGCATCAAAGGCTCTGATCTTGAAGGCCAAAGCGAAGTGCGCGAGTTAGTCACTGAAGGCCCGGCCGCTAATCGTATTCATTTAACGATCTTGGGTGATGGTTACACTTTACAGGATAAAGAAAAGTTTTTTGCCGATGCCGAACGAATTACTAAAAATCTTTTTTCTAATGATACTTTTTCTAGTTATCTTCCGCTATTTCAGGTTCACGCGGTTTTTACACCTTCAAAAACTTCAGGTATCGGTGATGGCGAATCCAACGACACAGCTTTTGGATTGTACCGTATGCCGAAAGGTTCTAAACGCGCTATCTACCCAGGTGATGAACGCGCATTAGATCAAGCTCTTCGCATGGTGGCTCGCACAGATTACCCGATCGTGATTGCTAATGATGACTTTTACGGTGGTCTTGGCGGAAGATACGCGATCTCTACCCGCTCAGTAAGAAGCGGTATGATCGTGTTAAACCACGAATTGGGCCATAACTTTGGCGAAGTGGGCGAAGAGTACGACGGCGGCCAAGTCTATGCCGGAGCCAATTCAGCTTCTGATGCAAAAGCTTCGCAGTGGTCTCACTGGCGTAATGATAAAAACACTTACAACGCGAAATTCTTAAGCGGAAACTACATCTGGCAAAACTTAAAAAATAAGCCCTATAAAACAAACTTTAAAACTCAAGCCAATGAAACTTTAGGCTTAGAGTTAAGCACCGTGGGTTGGTCTAGCCCTGATGATGTTTACGTTTTTGTAAACGGTAAAAAATTGGATTTAGGCGACAACTTTCACAATGATAGAAACTTCTATGTTCTTGATAACTTAGAAACGCAACTAGGCAATAACACTTTAGAAGTTAAAGAAAACATCGCTGATGGCGACAACGTTTTAGCGACAGCTTTTCTTTACGCTTACCCTCAAGGATTTAACTTTGATAAAAACACTTTAGCTTCGTTTGCAACTTATAGCGATTACGGAACTAAATCCTACCGCCCGACTCACGATGGCTGCTTGATGCGCAATATGAAACTCACTCACTTCTGCGCCGTTGACCAAGAAAACATGTGGCATAAGTTTCTAGGCAGAGTTTCATTAGTTGATGCGATCACAGTAAGCGGCGATAAAGTTCAAGTCGAAACTCCGAAGATTTCGGGCCTAATGGTTCGTTGGTACAATGCCGATGGATCTGAGATTGAAGCTTTACGTGATCAGTTTTCTGCCGCCCGTACACAATTCGGTGGGGCTAAAAATATAAAGGTGTCTGTAGAACTACAAACACCTGAAGTAAGAAAATATGATAGCAAATTTAAAGTGACCAAGTCGGTTCAACTTTAAGATATAACTTATTGAAATCGCGATTATTTTCGCGATTTCAATAATCAAACACCGCCTTAGATACCACCAGAAACGGAAGCGCGGATAGCTGTATGCAATTGGCTAGTTAAACCTAAGCAGTATTTCGTGGTTTCTAAGTTACGAACTAATCCAACCTGAGCCGCACGTAATTCAACATCCGAAGAATCTAATAAACTTTCGGCTTTTTCGATCGCACGATTTCTAGCTTCTTGTTTGCGCGTTAAAACATCCGGAGCTTTTTGCGCAAATTTAGCCTCAATCACTTGGCAATATTTAAGAACTTCAGCAGTACGCGCATTCATTTTTGTAATCACCACAACGTTACCTTGGATCTGACCCTTATTATAGATCGTCTCCATTTCAGTAATCACTTGCTTAAACTGAGCAATGGCTTCTGCTAAGTTTTGTAAGTCGCCGAAACCTGCAAAGCTTTTAAATGCGAAAAGACCAATAATTGTCATCGCTGTCAGAAACTTCGTCATACGTCCTCCAAATAAATGCACTCTGAGCGCACTTACAGAGGGGTATTACAAGGGACATGCCACAAATAGTTCGTGAAAATATCAAAAAATAAGCATGTTAACTTTAGTCTAGAATTGCAGTTTTCTCGAGTGAAAATGTGGATTTAGCAAAGTTCTCATTGCTAACATTTACCTATGCAAAACACCACACGTCTTATTGCCACTTCTCTTATTACATTAACAGTTTTCACATCTAAACCGATCTTAAATGCCCACAGCCAAAGCGGCGACCCGCTTATGTTTAAGCCAGTTTTAGCCGATCTAAAACTTTTAAAAGCAGCTAACATTCCGGTTCTTTATAAAGATGAAGAAACGCAAGTCGGTTACGCGGTTTTAAATCACGCTGCCGAAAATGCTTTATCTGACATGGCCCACGCTGCCGGCCGCTGCGGAAACTTTGAAGCTTTAGATGAAATGCCTCGTGACCTGATTTCGGTTCGCGAACAGCTACAAGCTTTAAACACTTACAATAAAAGAAACCAAATTCTTTCGTTTTCACAAGTTGGCGCCATGGCTGAACGCCCAGAAATTACTGAAGCCTTAGAACAACTTGATGCGAACAAAATCCGTGGAACGGTTGAATTTTTATCTTCATTCCCTACCCGCTACAACCGCGGCGCAAATCCGAATAGTCACATCACTCCGTTTATGGATCGTTTATCTGAAATCGCAAAACAAGCTAACTATCCAATTCATATCGAAACGATTGACCACAAATCAACGCCCCAAAAATCGATTAAGCTGACTATCCAAGGCTCAACTCGTCCTTCTGAAATTATTGTTTTAGGTGGTCACTTAGATTCTATCTCTGGTTTTATGGGTATGGGTGGTAAAGCACCGGGTGCTGATGACAACGCTTCTGGCTCATCAGCTTTAGTTGAAGCTTTAAGAGTATTAACTTTACAACCGCAACCAGAAAGAACGATTGAGTTCTACTGGTATGCCGGTGAAGAATCGGGCTTACTTGGTTCTGCTGAAATTGCAAAACAAGCTAAAGCTGATAACAAAGATATTATCGCTGTTCTTCAATTAGATATGACAATGTTTCCAGGTGATGGTGTTTTAAAAGTGGCTAGCATGACTGACTTCACAAGCCGTTGGTTACGTGACTACT
>CAMLRE010000271.1 GCA_946482355.1 uncultured Bdellovibrio sp. | reverse complement strand
CCACATGAGTTAATTGTGGATCAGCTTTTGAACCTTCTTCTTGTTCGGCAAAACCAAATTTCGTGACATGCGAGCGCATTAACGTTTCACCTTGGTATTTATTTCTCAATAACTCCATGATTTGGTGAACCGGTAACGTTAATTCTAATTCTTTCGGGCTTAAGAAATAAGAAAACTGATCGTAGAACTCCGGAGATTTATCGCCGAAACCAACGAACGGTTTAAAACCTGAAGCATCGTAAGTTTGTGGGTGATTTTCTTTTTCAGATTTAATTAATTTTAAACCTAATAAATTTTCTAATTGTTCAACGGCTTTGATTGAAAGATCATTCGCAGGTAAAAAACGCATTCCTGAATCGATCACATTTCCGCTTAAAGTTGCCGGACGATTTGATCCGCCTGTGAAAGCTTCGGCTTCGATCAATAACACGTTTTGTGTTTCTTGAGATAACTGGGTTGCGATAGTTTGGCCTGTTAAGCCGCTTCCAATGATGATGTAATCGTAGATGTGCATACTAATACGATCAGAAAACTTTGGATTTGATGCAACAAAAAAGGGGAATATTTACGGGGAATTATTTATCTAACGCATTTGATCACGAGCTTTAAAGCCCAGCGGGTAGGCGCTTTCAGGAAATCGTGCCGATCAAGAATGCAGGCCACTTTTGGGGAGTAGCGGTAATAAAAATAAATAAATTTTCTGCCTAAAAATGATTGCTTTAAGACAGAGTCGCGATAATTGCGTAGGAACATAACATCGCTATGGGTCGGGGATAAGTAGGCAGAGCTTGCAATAAAACAACGACCGGCTTTTCCCATCGCAGCCAAAAATATTTTTACATTTTCCGGATGACGGGCCACTTTGATAAATTCTTGTGCCTGTTTGATGATGTCGTTGTGAAGTGGAGTTACGGGCGCGAATTTCGATAATTGCTTAGCATAAGCGGCCTGACGGTCACTGAATTTCTGGCTCGTGTCGTAGATGCGCATAAGATCCCAGTACACACCGGCTACGATCGACATTTCTGCCGTCTTTGAAGCTTCTTTAAAAACTTCAGGTGTTAAATTTCCTTGGGGCACGTTAAAAACTAATTCAAGAATGCGTAAATATTTTTCGTAACTGACGGCAGCGTCACCGTATTGTTTAACCTGCATGGCACGATGACCACGCTGAAGAAGTGCTTTGCGCATTTCCCACATTTTTTCTCGACGCTCCTGTTCAGCTCGTTCAACAGCGGTAAGTCGAGATTCTTGTTTAGGTTTATTGTCTTCTGCCACAATTAATTATTTTACAACAGGCTCATGGGGTCAACATCGACCAGGACTTTCACTTGGGCAGGAATCCATTTTTCGTCAGAGATAATTTGACGCGCTAATTGATTTAATTCGACAGCTTTTACGCCTTTTAAAATTAAATGGTATCTGTACTGATTTTTTAAACGAGAAAGTGGTGATGCCGCTGGACCTAAGACTTCAATCTGTGAATAAAACTGTGGATATTTTTCTTTGAGCGCCTGAGCGCGCGCTAAAATATATTTTGCCGTTGTTTGTGATTTTTCTTGCGACATCGACGTCACACGAAATGACAACATTTTTTGAAACGGTGGATATTTCAACGGCGAACGATTCAGCAATTCATGTTCAGCAAAGCCCACGTAGTCATGCTTTTGCGCGAATTGCAGCGATTCATGTTCCGTGTTGTAAGCTTGAATGACGACTGAACCAGGAGATTCATCGCCGGTCACGTGACGGCCAGCACGTCCTGCCATCTGTGTGATAAGTTGAAAACTTTTTTCACTCGATCTGAAGTCAGGAAGATTAAATCCGACATCGGCCAGAAGCAGTCCAACAAGTTTTAGTTTTGGAAAATCCAAACCTTTAGCGATCATTTGGGTTCCGATTAGAATATCAATTTCACCTTGTTCCATGTTGTTGATCAATTCTTCCATCTCAACACGGTTGGTGATTTCGTCTCTATCAGCACGAGCGATTTTTTTCTCGGGAAATAAAGTTTTTAAGTCTTCTTCAACACGTTCAGTGCCAAGCCCCAGTGGAGTTAATTCTCCTTCGGAACAATCAGGGCATTTTACTTCAAAATTTTGGTGATAGTCACAGTAGTGGCACACCAAGTGGTGCCTCGCATGTAGAGTAAGACTGATATCGCAGTTCGGGCAATCAGCGGTGTAACCACAACTCGGGCAGAATACGACCTGCGCCATACCACGACGGTTTAATAACAGTGCAACTTGTTCGTTGTTCGCAAGAGACACCGACATACGATTGAAAAGTTCTGTAGATAGCCAAAACGGAATAATACTTTTTCGCTCAGGATTTTCTTTTTCTAAGCGCATATCAGTGATGGTCACTTCTGGCAGAGGACGATCCGCCACACGAGAAACCAAAGAATGTAATTGATATTTATTTTCGCTGGCGTTTTTCCATGATTCTAAACTTGGTGTAGCTGACCCTAGAATCACCGCGCAGTTGTTGTGTTTAGCCAGCATGATGGCGCAATCGCGGCCGTTGTATTTTAATTTTTCGTCTTGTTTAAAGCTGGTTTCGTGTTCTTCATCAACAACAATTAAGCCGATATTATCGACCGGACAAAAAAGAGCAGAACGCGCGCCGATTAAAATATTTTTTTCGCCTTGAATGATTTCCCACCATTGGTTTGTGCGTTCGCGGTCAGTTAACTGCGAATGCAAAACAGCGACTTGATCACCAAAGCGCTCAACAAAGCGGTTTACCAGTTGCGGTGTTAAAGAAATTTCGGGAAGTAAAAACATTCCTTTTTGTTTTTTCTCTAAACACTGTTCAAAAAGACGTAAGTAAATTTCAGTTTTTCCAGAGCCAGTCACACCATGAATAAGATGAGTTTTAAAACCGTTGTTTAAAGAAATGTTTTCAACACATTTTTTCTGTTCCGGTGTTAATTCTGGTTTTGGTTTTGGCGCAAGGTTTGGAATCACCGGAGGGCGTTTCGAAGCACGCGTTTTAGTTTGTTTGGCTAACGGCGGAAACGCCAAGTTCATCACTTGGCCAATCGGATGAATATAATATCCAGCCACCCACTCAAGCCATGTTAAGTAGGGATCTTTTAATTTAATCCACTCTTCATTGATAGAAGCTACAGGTTTTAACTTAACTTCTTTGCCAAATTCTTTATTAATTTCTTCTTGAGTTGTCGTAAATGTTGAAAGAACAAAGCCTTTTACGTTTCTGTTTCCTAAAGTCACATTTACCACATCGCCGCGAGAAACTGTGAAGTCAGGGTTTTGAAGATAGGTTAAAGGATCTAGTAAAGGCGCATCGACTGCGACTTTAACTACATTCATCTAAACCTCTTGTAAAAGTCTTCAACCACTTGAGCAATGCTGCTTGATTCATTAAATGCAAGCTCTGTTGGTAGTTCAAAATTCTGTGGATAAAATTGCTGAATTGTCGCCGCGTTTTTAACTGAAAAAGATTTTACTTTAACAGTGGCTGTAGCGCCGGCCCACTTAATCACCTGAGTTTTAGCAATCCAGAAATCGTCTTTTACATTGACGTAATCAGAAAGGCTAATCTCAGTACCTGATGGCATTCTGATTTTACGAATTAAAAAATCATCTTGGTCAATCCAGATTTGCGGGCTTTTATTTTCGTCTTGTGAGGGTTCGCCGATTGCAATACATACGCGACCATCAGCTCTAGACAAGCGTGTTTTTTCACTGATTCCTAATTCGCGCACATATTGCATGAATGAATCGCTTGAACGAACAAACATTAAACGTTGGTAAAAATCGTTTCCGATCGGAGTTTGTGTTTTGTTTTTTCCAACAACATGTGTTTTTTGTTTTGAATTAAATAATGAATTTACTTTGATGTTTTCTTTGTACGGCTCTAGGCCGTTTGCTGAAACTTTTAAATTGCGATCGCCTTCGATTAACCAGTTTTCTTGAGTTTTAAGTGAATCTTTACCCACTTTAAAAGTAACTTCCTGGTCGATTGAAATCGATGTGCGGCCCGTCTTTGCGACAGTTTTTTTAACCACGAAATCTAAAGGCAGAACGAAAGTCCAGGCCGTTGAAGCCGATAATAAAGAAAATGATAAAATTGTAGTGACCA
>CAMLRE010000270.1 GCA_946482355.1 uncultured Bdellovibrio sp. | reverse complement strand
CAGAACCAAAAAGTTTTATTTATTACAGGAGTCAGCAGTGGTATTGGTTTTGCCACTGCTGATTTTTATTTAAAGGCTGGCTGGTTTGTGATCGGAACTTACCGCAAAACAAAAGACGGTGAGTACTTTAAAAATAATTTCTCAAAAAATTTCTTAGGTATTGAAGTTGATGTCACCGACTTTGCTAAAGTTGATCAAATTCCTGAAATTTTAAAACAGAATAATATCACTCGGATCGATGCTTTAGTGAATAACGCAGGCGTTGCTTTAGCAGGCCCCATTGAATATCAAAGTTTTTCAGAATTTCAGAGCATTATTAACATCAATTTGATTGCTGTTTTTAAGATGACGCAAATTCTTTTGCCATTTTTAAAAAAATCAACTGACGCGGGCACCTCAGCCGGCCGCATCGTAAATATTTCGTCGGTTTCTGGGCAAAATGGCACGCCATTTTTAGGTGGCTACTGTGCCAGTAAACACGCGATTGAAGGCTTTTCTGAATCACTTCGCCGTGAATTAAATCTGTACGGAATGAAAGTATCAATCGTCGCTCCAGGCTCAATTAAAACGCCAATTTGGGGTAAAGGTTTTGATGTTGTTGCGAAAGCTTACGATGCCACAGAATATAAAGAATCTTTTCGTAAATTTTTAGCCTTTGCCAGCAGTGAAGTGGATCACGCTTTACCTGTCGAAGCTGTTGTTCACGACATCAATTTAGCTCTGACAAGTGCTACGCCAAAGTTCAGATACGCGCCGATTCCGCGAAAATTTCGTAACTGGTATTTAGCCAAACTTTTTCCGCTGAAATTGTACGATTATTTGACCTGCAAAGCTCTCGGTTTAAATAAAAAATAGATTAATAAAATTAGGACTGTTTCATGTTGGTAGAGTTTTAGACCTAGGACACGCCAAGAACTAGACCTCTATCCAGTAAATTCAATCGCTTTCAGTGACGATAGGATGTTACGAGGAAAGCTCCATGAGTACGTTAAAGAAACAAATTTCAATCGCTAAAGACACTGTTTTATTCAAACAGGGTGAGGCCGGCGATTGTGCTTATGTTGTTGAGAGTGGAAAAGTCCTTGTTTACCTTGAAATCGATCAAAAAGTAGTTCCGTTAACTCATATCAAAAAAGGCGAAATCTTCGGTGAGATGTCACTGATTGATTCTTTACCGCGTTCAGCGTCGGTAAAAGCCGTTGAAGATACAGTGTTAAATGTTGTAACAAAAGATCAATTAATCGAACGCTTTCAGGGCTCTGATCAATTAGTTCAATTATTATTAAAAGTGATGATGAATCGTGTACGTAAAAACAACTCATCACTGACTCACGGTAACGAAGACAACATGAACCAAGATGACACCGTGATGGATGGTTTCGAAAATTTAAAATTCGAAAACCGTTTGCAAGAAGCTTTGAACAACCAGGAATTTGAAATGTTCTATCAACCGATCGTGAACATGCAAGATTCAAAAGTGGTTGGCGCAGAAGCTTTAATCCGTTGGAAAGATCCAGTGATTGGTTATATCCAACCGGATAAGTTTATCGACTTTTTAGAAAATTCATCTTTAATGGTTTCAGTAGGCCATTGGATTTTTGAACGTTGTTTCCAAGATTTTCATAAAATCAAAGGTACGTTTGGCGACGATTTTATCATGAGTATCAACGTGAGCGGACGTCAGTTTACTCACCCTGATTTTTTAATGGATCTTGAAAAACTAACGTGGAAGCACAAAGTAAATCCAAAAAACATCAAGTTAGAAGTGACTGAACGGGTCATGATGAACGGTGTTGTGGCGATTGAAATTTTAGATCAATGTAAAAACAAAGGTTTTCATATTTCGATCGACGATTTCGGTACCGGATATTCAAGTCTTCAATATTTATCACAAATGCCAGTCAGTTATCTGAAAATTGATAAGTCATTTGTTTCAAAAGTAAACGCAGATCCAAAAGTTTTAGCGGTTGTGAAGTCTATGGTCTTCATGGCGCAAGCTCTTGGTATGGATATTATCGCCGAAGGGGTAGAAACTTTAGCAGAGCGCGAGTCGTTATTACAGTTAGGCGCTTACTATGCTCAAGGTTGGTTATACTCTAAAGCTTTACCACTTGATCTGTTCATGAAATTACCTGTAGTAATTCTTAAAGAAAAAGCAGCCTAAATCTATACCTTTCGACAGCCTGTAAATCCTTAATTCTTTTAGGGATTTTGCCGATATAGTGCCTATGCGCGCTATACAATTTTTGGTCATTTTTTCGCTAATTTTTAATTCTCCTTTTGCAACAGCAGCAGAAACTTCTGGTGGTGCAAAACAATCTTCTTCTGCGGGAAATAGAAAACCAAGTTCAAGCGGGCAATCTTCTGATGTTAAATTACAAAAAAGCGCGTGCCCGGCATTGTTAAAAGATTGGGTAAAAGATGATTATACCGACAAATCAACATTAATCGTTTTCAAATTTAACTCTGAAGCAAAAACTTGTAATACGTCAGTCACAGCTTACCAAAATTATATGAGTGGTAAGGGTGTTCAAACTCAGTATGAAAAACCTGAAGCTTTAAGTTCAGAATTCAGTAAACAATTTTCTTCAACTATTTCTCCGGAATTTTCTTCTAGCATTAACGGTTGTAATTCGTCTGAAGATTTAACTCCCGAACAAAAGAAAGTTATTCAAACTCGTTTCTACGCAGCAGCAACGCGCATGGAAAGTTTTAATAAATCAGCGCTTGATGAAATTGCTTTTATTGATTCTGTAACAGAAGGAACTTCAACACTTGATGGGATTGAATGTCCGAAGTATCTACCAGAAATCAAAGCCAGTTGTAGTAATCTGAAAACGCAAGCTGACAGTTGCCGAGGCGATGCTGGTAAACGTTTAGATGAACAGGTTCAAAAAACAGTTGATGCTTTATCTAAAATCGAAAGATTAAAAGAAGCTGAAACGAAATGTAAAATGAGTTCTTTTGTTAAGTGTGCCGGCGGTACCGCTGACTGTGCTATGCGCGGTGGTTTTACACTGACATCTCAAAAAGAAGCGGCCAAAAAATGCGGTAACATCGCTAAAGCGATCGAAGTGATCAAAGATGACGTACCATGGGTGCGTGGTGATATTTTTGATAAAATCGCCCGTGAAAAAGCAAAACCGCGTTCGTCGACCAGAAAATACTTAGGCCCTGACAAAATCAAAGAAGCTTTAAAAGAACAACTTAAGGCTAACCGTACGGCCTTAGCGACAGCGTACAAAGATAACTTACAAAACTTCAGATGTTTAATTTACGATAACAGCGATAAAAACGAAAAATGTGATTTTGAAAAACTTCGCACTGAACTTGCCAAACTAGATCCGCCAAAAATTCCACAGCTTCAAGATAAGCGCGCGAATATGGAATTTAAAACCTATTACGATGCGGAAAGTTGTTTATTAGACCGTCATGAAGACCGTGCGGGAACAAAAAGTGTTGTCGATAACGCGGCCGTTGATGCTGGTTTAACTATTGTTACAGCGGGTTTAGGTTCAATTGCAGCCGGAGCCAAAGTCATCGGTGGTTTAAGTAAAACTGCGATTGCCACTCGTCGTGGAGCTTTTGCGGGATCATTGGCTGTTGATGGCTATTTCGCGCAAGGCAGTTCAAAACAAGCGTACAAGTCTTGTATGGAAACTTCGCCGATTGCTTTAGAAAATTTATCTGTTCAAGAAAAACAAAAAAGTATGGTCTGTGACAATGCAAAATCACAGGTCAGTATTGCCCGTGAAACAAGTAGTGGATGTTTAGTTGATTCATTATTAGCGGGAGCTGATTTACTTCCGTTCGTGGGAGGAGCTGTTCCGTTTGTTGCTCGTGCTGTGAAAAAAGCCGATGCGCCATCGACATCAACTGTTACACCAACGACTCCGGCAAAGTCTGAAGTCGCAGCAGGAAAAGCAGAACAAACCGGTGCAAATAAATCTGAAACAAAACCAAAAGATCAAAAACCTGCGGATAAACCAGCTGATACAAAAGTGGCTGACGCTAAAGGAAATGGTTCAAAAAAACCTGCCGGTAAACCAGCTGACAAACCAGCAGATAAGCCTGTGGATACAACGCAGACCTCAGATACACCTTCAGAAGTTGCGGGTAAGCCAACTGACAATCCCGTTG
>CAMLRE010000269.1 GCA_946482355.1 uncultured Bdellovibrio sp. | reverse complement strand
TAAAGTTTAGCAAACAATACTTAAGGGGGAATTAAGTGAAACTAAATATCATCGCGGCATTATTATTATGCGCATCTGTAGCTACTGCAGCTTCAGAAACAACGACAACGGCATCTGCAACAACTGAAGCTCACGGTAAATCTGCTGATGCTCCAGCTCACGGTAAAAAGAAAGCTAAGAAAAAAGCTAAAAAAACAGAAGAGAAAAAAGATGGCGCTCAAGTAGCTCCAGCTACTAACACTACAGCTCAAGCAGTAGTTGCTCCAGCAGCAGCTGATGCAGCGGCGACTTCAACTGCAGTTGCTCCAGCAGCTCAAGCTCCAGCTAAAAAATGGGGTGTTACATTACTTAACGAAATCGACGCTTCTTACGATACTGGTAAAGATTTAAAAAACGGTACTCTTGAGACAATCAACTACATCGGTGCTTCTTATAAAGTTACTGGCACTGAAAAAGTTGGCTTACGTCAATACTACACATACGATTACGTACAACACCCAGGTAAAGATTTCGAATCTTCTGATATCAAGCAATCTTTTACTGTTGCTACTATCTCTACAAAAACTAAAGGTATCTTAGGTTCTGATGATATCGCTCCAATGTTCTGGTACTACATGCCAGGTCACACAGCTGAAATTAACAATTTCGGTGCAGACTTAGACGGTTTCGCTGGTATCTTACGTGCTGATGCTGAAATCGCTTGGACATTAAACCCAAAATGGTCAGTTTCTTACTACATGAACCCACGTCAAACTTTAGGTGCTAAAGAATCTTTCACTAAAGAAGATGGTAAAGAAGGTTCTTTCGAAGCTACTTCTCGTTTAAACCACTACGGTTATGTATACTACAACGTATCTGATGCTACTCAACTTTACGCAAACATCGGTTTCGAGCACAGAATGACTACTGGTAACTTAACTTCTACAAGTGATTCTTACTTATCAGCAGCTGGTGCTTCATTCAGCTTCTTCGGTGGTAAATTAAACTTAAATCCAGAAGTTAGCATCACGACTCCATTAAAAACTGGTGGCGTAGCTGCAAAAAGCCAAAAATTATACAACAAAGAAAATATCTACTACGCTTTCGTAACAGCTATTTCTTTATAATTTGAGTATTTAGCGCAGGTAAAAACCTGACAGTACTGCAATTAATGAAAAGCCGGTTGAAAAACCGGCTTTTTGCGTTTCTGATATATGTATGCGTATCAGACAAATGGGATTTTCATCTAAGCTTAAAGCTCACAAACATCTTCTTACTTTAGAAACATTAAAATTTATCTCTGAATTTATGGAGGATGGAAATGCCAGGGGCGCAGCCTTACGTATCGGTATTCCTGAAACCTATGCTGGTCGTTACGGCCAGTGGCTTAAAAAGCATAACTTTGTAAAGCAAGCTATGGAAGCTGACTTAGACGATCGTGACCGTTTAAGGCTTCGTAATGCTTTACGAGAGATCGATCGTCAAATGCAGATCTGTAAGGATATTTTAAATCTTGAAGAGATTGAGGAATAACTAGTATTCCTCGGCTCCGTTATCGACGTCATTTGTAAGAGCTTCGCCGGCCGGTAAATACGGTAATGGATCAATCGGTCCATCGGCTTTTCTGATTTCGAAATGTAAGTGAGGGCCAGAAGATCTTCCGGTATTGCCTAATGCACCAACCACATCGCCTTGTTTTACTTTTTGGCCTTCGTAAACGATAATTTTATCTAAGTGACCGTATAAAGTGGCCCAGCCATCTTTTTCAATCATAAGCATTTTGCCGTAGCCTTTAAATTCTTTACCTGTGTAGATCACCATACCGTCATGGGCTGCCATAACAGCTGTTCCACGTTGAGCTGCTAAATCGATCCCTTTATGTGGACGTTTACGTTTGCGGGTCACTTTAGGCAAAAAACCACGCGACATGCGGGCTTCAACCACAGGCCAGTCAAAGAAAGGTTTTTCTTTCATGCGTGATGGTTTGCTTTTTTTAAACGAGTTTGTGCCTTTATCAATTTCAACTTTAACTTCATCACCATTTTCTTGCGAATGATTTGCCGTGGGTCTGCTTACGCAGCCTGATTCAAAAAGTAATGTTGTTAATAAAAGCGGTAAAATTAGTAAATTGGAAAATTTTTGCATAGCTCTTTCACTTCGTTGTGTATTCTTTGGTGTAAATCTGTGTTCTCTGGATTTTTTAAAACTTGAGAAATCCAATTGGCGATGACTTTCATTTCTGATTCTTTCATTCCACGAGTTGTAAGTGCCGGTGTTCCGATGCGGATACCGCTTGTTACAAACGGAGAACGAGTTTCATTTGGCACTGTATTTTTATTCACAGTAATGCCTGCATTATCTAAAATGCCTTCGGCGATTTTACCAGTCACAGTGTCAGCTACTTGTGATTGTTTTAAATCAACTAAGATCAAGTGGTTGTCAGTTCCACCTGTTACAAGATTAAAACCTTGTGATTTCATTTCTTCAGCTAAAACTTTGGCGTTTTTTAAAACCTGACCAATGTAAGTTTTAAACTCTGGCTGAAGCGCTTCACCAAAAGCCACAGCTTTAGCAGCAATGATGTGTTCAAGAGGGCCACCCTGAATACCAGGAAAGATTCTTGAATTTAATGTTTTAGCTTTTTCTTCACTGTTGGTTAAAATAATACCACCACGCGGGCCACGTAATGTTTTGTGTGTCGTTGAAGTGATAAAATCAGCATACTCTGAAGGGGATTGGTGATGGCCTGAAGCTACAAGTCCTGCAAAGTGGGCCATATCAACCATTAAATCTGCACCAACTTCATTAGCGATTTCACGAAATTTAGCAAAATCTAAATGGCGTGAATAAGCTGAATAACCAGCGATGATCATTCTTGGTTTAACTTCGCGAGCGGTTTCGCGGATTGTATCGTAATTAATTAATCCCGTTGTCGGATCAAGTTTGTAACTGGCCGCTTTAAATAATAGACCAGAAAAATTCACAGGTGATCCATGAGTCAAGTGACCACCGTGAGATAAATCCATACCTAAGATTGTATCGCCAGCTTTACAAGCCGCTAAGTACACAGCCATATTGGCTTGAGATCCAGCGTGAGGTTGAACGTTGGCAAATTTAACGTTGAAAAGTTTTTTAGCGCGCTCAATGGCAATTGATTCAACGCCATCAACGAATTGACATCCACCGTAGTAGCGTTTTCCGGGATAACCTTCAGCATATTTGTTAGTAAGAATTGAACCTTGCGCTTTCATAACTTGCGGCGAGGTGTAGTTTTCAGAAGCAATCATTTCTAAACCAAATTTCTGGCGAGTTGATTCTTGTTCGATTAAGTTAAAAACTTCTGAATCATTAAAATTAGGAAATACATTTGTGCTAGACATTGGTGGGCCTTCCGGGAGTGTTTATCTATTTAAAAGCGCTTAACTTTACGTTTAGCTGTGCGTTAACAGTATGACGGATTTTCACCGATCTTTGCAACACGCGCGGTGTGACGACCTTCGCTGAATTTCGCATCCATAAAGATTTTGATCCATTTATTAGCTTGTTCGGCTGTACAAAATCTAGAACCCATGCAAATGACGTTGGCATTGTTATGTTCTTTAGCAAGTTTAGCGATTTCATCCGAATAAACTAGGGCTGCGCGAATGTGTCTAAATTTATTTGCACGCATTGCCATGCCTTGGCCAGAGCCGCAAACTAGAATTCCTAAAGTGTCTTTGTCGTCAGGTTTGATTTTTTCACAAACTTTATTGGCAAAATCAGGAAAATCCACTGAGTCTGTTGTAAATGGGCCAAAGTCTTCAACAACGAAGCCTTGAACTTTTAAATTCGTAACAATAGAAGCTTTTAGGTCGACCGCTGCGTGGTCACCCGCAATTAATATTTTCATACGTTAATCGTATGTTATTTTTCGAATTTTGAGAAAACTAAACAGCTGTTTGTCCCACCGAATCCAAAAGAATTATTCATCACGTGATTGATTTGACCAGAACGGGCCTTATTAGGAACGTAATCAAGGTCACAATCAGGGCTGACATTCTCTAGATTGATCGTTGGAGCCACTGTTTGAGAAACGATAGACTGAATGCAAAGTGCTGATTCTAACGCGCCTGCAGCCCCTAATAAGTGGCCTGTCATAGATTTCGTTGAAGAAACCCAAACTTTTTTAG
>CAMLRE010000268.1 GCA_946482355.1 uncultured Bdellovibrio sp. | reverse complement strand
CGAAATGCTTCGTTCCTGAGGCTACTAAAGCTCGTATTATCGCAGGGCTTGAAGATAAATGTTTAATTAGAACAACGACGAATAATGAATCATACATTAGCGGAGTAAAATCAGCCTGCACTGAGGCTTCTGTGAAAACAGCGGTTGATTCAGAAGTAAATGCGCTTTGTATGAATACGGCAAAACAAGCTGAGCAGACAACGCTTTCAAACCAAGCCGCAGCCCTTCAACAGCAAAAAGACAGAGCAGCCCGTGTTGCTGATGCTCAAGCTAGAGATCAGCAGGAAAATGCAGCTTTCGGCCAAATGGCGGGAGCCGTTGGAAATTTGATGTTTGCAAAACAGAATAACAAAAAGCAAGATGGCTCATCAGATAAAAAATCTGATTCGAATTCATCAGGCAGTAATAGCGGGTCTAGCGGCAATAGTGGCTCTAACTCTAAAGAGGCATCCTCAACGCCTGTAGCTTGTATCGGTGGTAGTTGTGGGCCGGTGAAAACCGCTGAAATTCCAAAAGCCTCTTATACTTATGACGGTCCGGATGGAACAAAAGTTGTAGCCACTCAGAACGATAAAGGTGACTACGTTATCAATCAGCTTGATAAAGATAATAAGCCTATTGCCGGCAAAGAAACTACGGTACCTCCATCTGAGTTACACGATACTTTGAAAGGCGATAAATTTGGTGTCGATTCTGCAACTGGAAAACTTTCACAACCAGAAACTCTTAAGGCCATTAAAGAGAGCCCAGAGCCTATTAAATCTACTGCTGAAAAGGGCGCTGGAGACGGTAAGCTAGAGCAAAAGCCTGACGAGATTTTAGAAAAACGTCATGCAGCTTCAAAAGCTGAAGATGGAGCTCTAACAGGAAAGCTGGACGCTGTTCAAGGAAAAATTAATGCAGCGACTGGAAAAGTAGGCCCAGAGGCTACGACAACCTGTACGGAAACAATGGGACAAAATCCTGAGTGTACAGCTGGAACTCCACAATTTGTGATGAATTGCGTACAAACGAGTTTAAATGAACTAAGAGCAGATCAAGAGGAATTAAAAAAAGATAAAATTTCTTGTTCAGACACATCGGCTCAAGCCGAGAGATTGTGTTCAATGGTACGCAGTGAAAAAGCCCAACAGGTTCAGCAGATTATGTCGGTTGGTGCAACTGTTTTATCAAAGGTGACTGCGGCCTCAGAAGCCTGTGGTACAACATCGAATTTAAATAAAATTGCCCAAGGCGGTATGATGGCAGCTCAAGCTGCTTGTTCAGCGATGAAATATCGTTGTGATTTCAGCTGTAAATCAGCAGAAAAATCTTTAAATAAAATGAAAGCAAAAATCGAGGCGGCTATTCAAAAATGTGGCGCTTCTCGATTAACTACAGCACCTACAGCAGGCCCAGCAATTGATATGGCTTTCAATGAATATAAAGCTATGCTTGAAGAGCAGCTAAAACCTAACAGTGCTGTTCCTGCTTCTGTAACACAATGTGAAAATCACAAATTAGATATGGCGACAATGGGCTTAGCTGCTCTTGGTTTCTTATCTGCAGCTCAAGATGCACAAAAGTGTAAAGAGCAATTATCTAGTGGCGGTGGTGGCGGTAATGGCACATCAACATCGGGTTTAGCCGGTCCACAAATGACAACAGCTGAATATTGTAGTCAGCCACAAAATGCTGCGAGCATTACTTGTAAATGTACAGCAAATCCAAATGCTGAAGGTTGTACAGGTTCGTTAATGAATTCAGGTGTTGCATTAGGAAAAATTAATCCTAATGGTGGTCTTTCAGGTTTTGCCAGTGCAAAACAAAATGGTTTAGGTTCTCTTAATTCAACAGGTAAACCTTCTGGTGGTTCTTCTTCAGAACCTCCTCCTGGTGCCGGTTTAAGTGAAGCTGCTCGTGAAGCTTTAGGTCTTACTGGCGCTGCTGCCGGTGGTGGAGCAGGTGCATCTGGTAATTTCGGAAGTGGTTCTGAAAGTGCTAAAGCGGCTGCTAAAGAAGAAAAAGAAAAACCTAAGTTTGGATTTTTCTCAAGCCTTGGTGCCATGTTAAGTGGTGGCAAAAGTGCGAACCAAGCGGCTAAAGCAGCTATTCGTAACTATGAACAAGATCAAGCTATCAAACGTAAAGTAGCGTCGGATCAATTACGCGCGGAAATTACGACGGCGTCTGGTAAATCAAACTTTGATAAAATTAGTAACCGCTACCGCGAAAGCGCAAGTAGCTTTGAGAAATAATTAGTTGTCGGGGGATAACATGAAACGAAATTCAAGCTTAGCAAAAATTATTTTAGCGGCCGTTTTCTTTCAAGCGCATTTTGCGATTGCCGCCGAAAACTATGCCCAACAAACAAATGCCGAAGCCAACGGGGATGCAGCACTACAACCAATTACTTGCCAAAAAGTACCTTCTCCTTATTGGAATTCGGATCAGGGTGGTTCTCGTCCGATGGTCGATGACCCAGCCTGTGTAAGAGAAAACAATCGTCGTGCGCAGCTTCGTTCAAATGCAGTAGGTGCGCAAAACATGGCAGCGCGTGTGAGTGCCGGTGATGGTACCCAATTAGTGGCGCCCAAAGCACCACCGTATAACTGTGGTAGCATGGATCCGCATTCTTCTGAATATCGTTCTTGTCAAAGTGCATACGATGCCGCTAACAGACAATATCAAAAAGATTTAGAAGTTTATAACTTAGCTCAAAAAGAAATTAAGCAAGGTCAGACAGATAAAGAAAATGCAGCCATTGAAGAACAAAAAAATAAATCAGCGGCAGCGACTTTAGCAGAAATTAAAGCTAAAAATGACCAAGGTAAAAAAAGTTACGACAAAACAGCTAAAACAGCGATGATGCTAGGTTTAGGTTTCGTAGCTGCGGGAACAGCGTGTGCGTCTTCTTGTCCGACAGGATGTTGTGGAGCAGCTCCAGGTCTTTTTGCAGCAGCGGCAGCGCAGTTTTTAATTAATTCAAAAGCAAAAAAACAATCAGCAGAGCATGCACAATCTGCAGCGAATGCTTGTACTTCGTTAAATCAATTATCTTCGCAAGCGACAAATTGTTCGACTCAAGGTGATGCAAATAGCTCATCAACTACAGCTTCTTATGATCCTCTAACTGGTAAATGTTTACCTGAAGGTTCAGAAGAGTGTAAGCAAGTACCAACAACATCGGTATTACCACCGACTGTTAGAGATTCATTAAAAGCCAGTGGTTTTGCTATGGGTAAATTAAATGGAGATCAATTCTCTATATTACCAGATGGCAGCGTGAAGCTTAAAAATGGTAAGATTTATAAAGACGGTGATTTTAAAGATATGAATTCTTTAATGGGCACAGGTCTTTCTGCAGCGGCCGCAAAAGGCGTAATGGATTCTTTAGCGTTAGGTTCAGCTGGTGGATTATCTAAATTAGGTTTAGATAAGTCGGCAAAAAAAGACTATAAAGATAACAACTACGGTACTTTGGGTGGCGCAGATGGTGCAACGACTATAGTTGATTCAGGTAAAGCTCCGGATGCCGGTGGTAAAGCATTTACTGACGGCTTAGAGAAAGGCAAAGAAGAGAACTTCTCTGACGAGCGTAAACCTTCTTCTGAAGGTCTAGCTAAAGAATTTAACGGAGAACTTATCGGTGTTGCCGGTGATGATATCTTCTTAATGATGAATCGCCGTTATAAACTTAAATCAGAGCAGGACTCTTTTATCGCACAAGATTTGAAATAGTCTGATCTAGTTTAGAAATTATTTTGTCAAATAAGTTTAAGGTCGCCATAATTAGATTATGGCGACCTTAAAAGTTTTAGGCATCATGAGCGGTACTAGTCTTGATGGTGTTGATTTCGTAAAAGTTAAAATCACTAAATCTAAATTGCAGTGTGAATACCAGGGTATGGAATCGTTCACTTTTCCTGCGCTATTAAAGAAAAAACTATTACGTGCAGCTCAGAACGAAATGAATGTGGCTGAGCTTTCTTTGCTTAATCATGAATTGGGTCGTTTCTATGCCGATTGTTTTAAGCAGCTGCCTAAAGCTCTTAAAGGCGTGGATTTAATAGGCCTTCATGGCCAAACTGTTTTTCACCAAGGTAAAGTGGCTACTGCACAAATCGGTGAACCCAGTTATTTGGCTTTAGCTTCAGGTAAAAAAGTTGTTTCAAATTTTCGCTCAG
>CAMLRE010000267.1 GCA_946482355.1 uncultured Bdellovibrio sp. | reverse complement strand
CTATGAAAAAAACAGCTTTATCATTAGTTACTACCTTAAATTTATTAGCTTTTTTGATGTCGGGTTGTGCGGCTTTTGCGCCGATGACTGAAGAAACAAAAGCTAACGAACCTGTAGCTATTCGCCGAAAAATTAAAGATGTCGATTATCGTTCAAACTCAGACGATAAAGAGATGAAAAAGCGTTTAGTGGTATTACCTTTCTTAGATAAAGACAGTCTTAAGCGCCCTGAAACAGCCCGAAAAAATGCGCGCGAAGCCTTTATCAATGATCTTAACTTAAGCGAAAAATTTATCGTGATGGATTCAGATCAGTTAACGGTTAATCCTGAAAATTACATCAAAAATGATGAATACGATTTAAAACGTTTAGCTCAAGATTCACAAAAATCAGGAATCAGTTCAATCGTTGAGGGTCAAATCATTGATGTGCGCTTTAAAAAAAGAGCTGATCAAATCGGTTTAGTTCGTAATCTTGAAGCTACTTACGAAGTTGTTGTGCGTCTAAGAATTCAAAGCGTACAAACAGGCCAAGAAATGTTTCATACAGTTAAAACTGTTACATTAGAAGATAAAAACACGCGCGTGGCAGAACGTACTTCTGAAGACCAGGTGTTTTTAAAAAATCCCGAGTTAGTTGAAATTTTAATTAAAGATGCTTTCTTAGATTTCTCGCAACAAATTCAAGAAGCTATGGATCAGGTGACTTGGGAAGGCCGTATTGCAGCTATTCGCGGTGATAAAGTTTACTTAAACGTAGGAAGAATTTCTGGTGTGCAAGTGGGCGATCTATTAAAAGTCGTCGAAGATTCAAGTGAGATCTATGACCCAGAAGTGGGTTACAATTTAGGTAAAGTTCAAGGCCGCACAAAGGGCACCTTAGAAATTATTAGTTATTTTGGCAATGATGGCGCAGTGGCTATCGTGCATTCTGGCGCGGGCTTTAAAGAAAGCGATCGTGTCGAGGTCTATCAGTAGTGTCAGATAAGGTTGAGTCTCAGTATTTAGGTTTAATCGATTTTGATAAAGCCTTAGAGGTTCAACATCAATTTCACGCAAAAGTTTCAGCAGATAAAAAAGCTTACATACTGGGATTAGAACATCCGTTGGTGATGACCCTGGGGCTTCGCGCCCATAAGCTTGATATTAACAGTTTTTGTTCAAAGCCATGGACTGCTCCGGTTTTTAAAATATCACGCGGAGGTTTGGCTACAATTCATAATCCGGGACAACTAGTGATTTATCCGATTGTAGATTTAAAATATTACGGTCTATCGGTAAAACAGTTTGTTCAAGTGTTATTTGAAGCCACGCAAAAAACCTTACGTGAGCTTGGTATAGAATCTACATTTGATCTTTGTGACCAGCCTGGTGTGTACACATCTCGTGGTAAAATTGCGTTCTGCGGTTTGCAGATCAAAAATGGCATTACGATGCACGGATTAAGTATTAATATTCAAAATGATATATCAGTTTTCGGTGATATTGAATCCTGCGGAATTGTGGCTCCGAAAATCGACTCGGTTAAATCTCAAGGTGTGGCTTATTCTCCACGCGACTTTTTTGAGACGTGGTTAAAGCATTTTAATCTTGAAGCCGGCCATAGCTTGCCTAATGCTTCCTGCTCCTAACACATTAAATAAATTTTAGGTCTTTTTCATTGGCTCTAAATCGTTTTCTTGTAGCATGATAGTTACAAAGAGTCGTGTCTTAGACACTTAAAAGGAGAACAACCATGTTAAAAAATTTAGTTTACACAGCGGCAGTGACGACAACTTTATTTGCGCAAGCTACATTTGCTGATGATTACGCTGAGGCAAAAGGCCGCTATAAAGGCGACAAAGTGGTTGTTATTGATTTAGGAGACGAATCGAAATCTATGTCTCGTCGCGATTTAGAAAAACGCCTTTACCGCTTAGAAAAAGCTGTGCGCCAATTACAAGAGCGCGTTTTTGATTTAGAGGTTGAAAACGGTAACCTTAAAGACGACAACGTGAAAAAGGTCACTTGCTATATTAAAACGAACAGCAAAGGGGTTTTCAGCTCAACGCAAAAATCTCAAACTCAGGCCAGAGCTGAAGCTATGCAGAAATGCAGTGAAGTAATTAAGTTTGGTTTTGAGTGTGAAGAAGATAAAGTGAAGTGCGGAGAATAATTCACAGCACCGCAATTGACACTATCCCTAGCCTTTGCGACCATTAAAGAGCTTGGGATTAAAAATTAAAAATCCATTATTGCCGGAAGCTGCTCTTACTGAAGATTGGTTTGATCTTCTGCTTCCGGTTTTTATTATCCTTCTTTTTACCGGTTTTGTTCAGTGGCAAAAAGCCAAACAAGAAAATCCCAGTGTTTGGGTGACAGAATCCAGAAAATTATTACGTACCGGCCAGTATCAGGCAGCCCTTGAATACACTTTAAAGCTGACTCGGGCTTTTCCAAAAAATCATGTCTACATAGATCAAGCAGCGGTGATTTATCATCATTTAGGTAAGTACGCTGACGAAGCGCAAATGTTAGAAAAATTCTTAACTGTAGCTGCCGATCCAGGTGAGGCGTGCCCGCGCTTACCGCAAGCTTATCGCGCTTTAGGTGAACAAAAAGCCATGGTTCGCGCTGCTCAGAAATGTTTATCACTTGAACCTAAAAATTCAGATTTTTTATTTGAAATGGCTTTATCTTATGAGCGCTTTGGTGAACTTGATAAGGCGTCAAAAATTTACGAAGACGGAAAAAACACGTTTACCGGCTATACTGATTTTGCGATCGGCTATGTGCGCGTGCTGATTGCCCAGAAAAAACCAGCCATGGCTTGGACTGAAATTTCAGAAGTTTTAAAAAATAAGCCAACCAATGCTGATGCGCAGATCGTGGCTATTAAGGCTTTATTAGCCTTAAATAAAAAGGCCGAGGCTTTAGAAGTTTTAAATAAAGCGATCTCTGATCATCCAGATTATGAAGAACTGCAAATTTTAAAGGAGCGTTTTAAATGACGATTCCTTTTTTTTCACGCCTGTTAAGACCAGTTTTTCATTTTATCTGGATTTTTACTTCTCTTTTAGGGTTACTGGCTTATGTGCCATTTACGTACCGCCAGGTATTAGGAATTAATCTTTTACCTTGGCTAAATTATTTAATGTCAGTTCAGCCTATTTTACTTTCGGTCATTACCGGAGCTTTAGTTTTTTCAATTTTTCGCGTTGAAAATGAAATTGAAGATCCATCACCTGAAGATAAACGTGAACTTATAGCCATGATGGTTGTGACTCTTTTGTTAAGCTTTTGGAAATTACCAGTGCGTTTAATCAACGATTGGACAGCTCTGGGGTGGAGCTTTGCTACGATGATTCCTAGTTTCTGGTTGGCCTTTTATGATTTGCGTTCAACAGTCCGTGGTGAAACGGTTGCTGCAAAATCCTGGGCCATAGTTTTTTCAAGTATCTTTGCTGCTGCTGTGACAACGCTCACGCTAAATTATTTTTACGGCCAGGAATCTGATTCAACGGTGGTCGTGGTTTTAGCGTTATTATTAGCTTCGGTATTTTGTTTTGCAGAACAAATTTTTGATCGTTTTAATTTTAATATCGAAGATAAATTTACAGGTTACGGCATTGTCCTTGGTTCGCTGCTTGGTTTTTTCTTATGGAAAAAAGTTTGCAGTGCTATTGGTTTTTTCGGAAGTACCGCATTTTTTTGGAGTTTTGCTTTTGGAATTTGCTTAGGCCTGGCTTTAGCGGGAATGTCAGCTGTAGTATTTGCCGAAAGCAAAAAGGCAGAGCCAGATAAAAGCACCTTGTACATATTTATCTGGGGTTTAAACCCTCTGCGCCGCTATCCAAAGCTATCGTTACTATTGTGGGTTTTCTGGGTAGCCATCATCTACTTCATCGCTAAAAATTTTCCGCGTTTGGATTGGAACGGTTTACTTCAAGAGCTGTTTGCCGGTATTTTATTACTGCTGGCTTTTTTTAATATCTTTTTTGTTCTGGATCAGCCAACGATTAAGAAAAATCTGACTCGTACTTTAGAATGGATGACGGCAGGTTTTGTCGTTTTTATTTTTGCGGTATTTTTTATTCGCGCCGACAAATTAAAATCTAATTTAACCACAAATCCGATTTTTACTTACGCTAAAAGTAAAATTGTGCCACGCGAGATCAGCACAGATTTTTACCAGTTTATTCAATCGCAAAGC
>CAMLRE010000266.1 GCA_946482355.1 uncultured Bdellovibrio sp. | reverse complement strand
TCGGCTTCTTTTTGAGAAACCTGTGATAATTCATCCAGCATAATGCCAAGTGAGGCAATGCCTAAGATATTTTCTGTACCACCACGGCGCGAACGCTCTTGGCCGCCACCGTGAACAAGATTGATGTAAGGCGCATTCTTTCTGGCAAACAAAACCCCGCAACCCTTAAGCGCATAGAACTTATGAGCTGAGATTGTCGCGTAATCAACGCCAATGTCTTGAATATTAAAATCAGTTTTACCAAAAGCCTGAACACAATCAGAGTGAACTAAAACATTTTTAGTTTTTGCAAGCGCCACGATGTCTTTGATCGGAAACACTGAGCCAGTTTCGTTATTGGCAAACATGCAGCTGATCAACGCTGTACGCTCAGATAGTTTTTCTTTGATGAAATTTAAATCCAAGTCGCCTTCGCGATTTACCGGAATCCAGTGAACGAGAGCGCCTTCAGATTCTAAGAACTGAGCGGTCTTTGTGATACTTGGATGCTCAACAGAAGAAATTAAAAATTCATTTTTTACGGGTTGGCCAAAATGATTGCCCGGACGGTATGTATTCCACACCGATTTTAAAACTGTGTTGTTACCTTCACTGGCGCCAGAATTAAAAATAATTTCTAAGCTAGATACTTTTAAGTAATCAGCCAGTTTCTTTTTTGTTTCGCGCAAGATTGTTTTCGGGCCACGTGATGCTAAATGAATTGACGACGGATTACCCCACAGTTCTAGCAACTGTGGCATGGAGGTAATCACTTTTTGCGATAGCGGTGCTGTCGCATTAAAGTCTAAGTAAATTGGAGCTTTTAGCATGGCTAAAGACTTATACTCTACATCAAGAAAATTTAAAAGTTCTGAAAGCCCTCGAAGTTAATTTTATCTATGTAAAATTAACCAGTTAGAATGAAACAATAAGAAATTTTACGAGCTATTTAATTAAGCCATTCTTGTCGAGCGTGTATAAGGCTTTTTCTTTAGCGGAGGATAAACAGGTCTAGGTTCATTCTTAGACGGCTTATCCTCAACCACCGGCGCCTTATATTCGTTATATTGGACTTCACGGTTTTGCACCATAACAAAAGCCATCATTCCAACAAAACTTGCGACCGAAAACCACTGGATAAGTGTTGTAATCATAGTTTCCTCCTGAAACTACTAGTTAGACACTGACCGTCCGGACCAAGGTTAACGGCGACGTCAAAAATATCGACATTTTTGTAGAAATTACTCAATGGTAGCTGGACTGCGCCAAACGAATTTCCTGTTTAGCCTTAATTTCACGAGGCAAAGGTCCGATATAAAAAACATGGGATTTGAGCAAAACTGGGAACATTTTTTTCCTGACGCGATTTTATCAGTCGAAGAACTTTTAACTTCGGGTGATCCTGCGCTTTTGCAAAAATCAAAATTGAAAATCGCCTTAGAAAATAAATTTTTAAAGTGGAATGATTACAAAGCCTGGGCCTCAAACTTTTACGGCGTTCCGGTTCTTGAAAAATTAGATGAACAATCAATTACAAAATTACGCAAACAGCATTTAGAACTTGTTGAAGGTTATAGCCAATACACGGTTTTAAATTCTGAATTAATTCCTCTGCAAACTTGGGATGGCCACTTATTAGTGGCAGGCCTTGAATATGATGCCGATAAATTTCAAACTTTACCGCAAGCCATTTTCTTTTTATGTTCGCCTGAGAATTTGTCTTTTATTTCTAATACGCCAGTGCGTAAAGCGGCAGAACCCATTCAGCCAGTTGCCGCTGCGGCACCACAACCGGCCGCCGCCATCCAACCTACTCCGCTTCACGCGGTTTCTGAATCAGGAATGACGGGCAATCATGTTTGGCAAAATTTAGAAACTCAACACGGAAGCTTTTCTGAAATCGCCCGTAAAAATTTTGATGCTTACGTGGTTTTAAGAGTGAATCCAACGAACCAAAAAACTGAACTTTACAAAATGGATGAAGATCTTGAAAAAGAAGAGTTAGATCGTATGCTTTTTTCTTACGATTTAAATGAAGAAAATCCATTTGCTAACGTTTATAAAAATCATTTCACAGAGCAGTTTAATATTAATCAATTAGGTCTTAAAATTTTAGATTTTAAATACGCTTGTATTACAGCGATCAAATTAGGACCTAAAGTTGTAGGCTTTTTAGTGGGCTTTAAAACCACTCACCTTTCACAAGACGATATCACGACATTAGAATCTATCTCGGAAAAAGCAGTTTAAAAAGTCTCGATTGAAACTTCGCGCTCAGTGTCTGACTTTTTATTGATGGTGATTTTTGTGATATCCCAATCTAATGGCCAAAGATCGTCTGAAATTTTTGACGACCATTCGACAAAAACCATAGCCTCTTCATCTTCAAAGATTTCCCAAAAACCTGTGGCGTCGATTTCTTCCATGCTTTCTAAACGGTACAGATCAACGTGAATTAAATTTTTATGCTGTGAAATAAGCGAGAATGTCGGAGAACTTACCATCGGGATATTTAGTTTTTTGGCGATAAGACCAACTAATGTGGTCTTACCAGCGCCTAAATTTCCCTCGAGTAAAAACAGGTTTTTTCCTCGTAATTTTGACGATAAAGCAGATACAACTTTATCCCAATCAGACATTGATTGAACTACGATGGATTCAGCTGACATTAGTTAAGAGCTTTCACCATTTTTTGAACTGAAGTTTTTAATCCATCAGTTAATGAATAACAAATTAAGCTATGACCGATGTTAGCTTCAACTAAATGCGGAAGTGATTTAATCATTTTCGCGTGAGCATAATCTAGACCATGACCTACATGCACACGCAAACCTAAACGATTAGCTTCAATAGCTGCTTCAACTAGGCGTTTATATTCAGCTTTCTTTTTAGCACCTTTTAATAAAACCCAGTGGCCTGTGTGAAACTCAACGGCGTGAGCGCCACAAAGCGCTGAAGCTTCAACTTGCGCAATCGATGGTTCAATAAACATAGAAACTTTGATTTTAGCTTTGCTAAGTCTATGAGTGATTGACTCTAAAGTTTTAAAACCTTTTAAAACGTTTAATCCGCCTTCAGTTGTAAGTTCGGCCCTTTTTTCGGGAACCATGCAAACCCAAGCAGGCTTATTTTTTAAAGCGATCTTTGTCATTTCTTCAGTAGCACCCATTTCTAGGTTAATTTCTAAAGAAGATTTTTTACATAACGAAATCACGTCGTAATCTTGAATGTGACGACGGTCTTCACGAAGATGGATTGTAATTTGTTTGGCACCACCGGCTTTAGCAAGCTTTACCATTTCTAACATATTTGGATACGGTGTCGTCGCGCCACGAACTTGTCTTAATGTGGCTGCGTGATCAATATTTACACCAAGGCGTACTTTGTTGTTGCGCTGCAAGCGCATAGCTTTACTCATATCTAAGATAATTCTTTCTCTAAAAATGAAGCGATCTCTTCAGCGATAGCTGAGATTTTTTCTTTGACCGAACCTTCAGCTAAAATTCTGATTAACGGCTCAGTTCCTGAAAAGCGGATAAATAAACGGCCATCGCCATTTAATTCTTTTTCTTTTTCAGCGATTAACTCTTTATAACCTTTAATTTCATCAAGCGGTTTTCTGTTACGAACACGGCAGTTGATAAGAACCTGCGGCATCTCTTCAAAGATTTTTGCTAACTCACTTAATTTTTTTCCTGATTCTTTCATTACTGATAAAACATTAAGTGCTGCTACCGTTCCATCACCTGTTGTTGAGTGATTTAAGAAAATAATGTGGCCTGATTGTTCGCCACCTAAATTGTAATGATTTTTTCTCATCTCTTCGACAACGTATTTATCACCTACATTTGTCTTGATCGTTTTAATTCCAAGCTCAGTCATTTTCTTCTCTAAGCCAAAGTTACTCATTTGTGTAACAACGATCGTGTTATTTTTTAATTCGCCTTTTTGTTTCATGTGAAGAGCGCAAATTGCGATAATTTTATCACCGTTTACGATTTGACCTTTGTCATCAACCATCACAATACGATCAGCATCCCCGTCTAAACCGATACCTACATCGGCACGGTACTGGCGAACAGCGTTGGCGATATTGGCTGGATGAAGAGCTCCTGATTTATCATTGATGTTTGTTCCATTAGGTTGTGAACCTAAGTGAATCACTTCAGCACCAAGTTCTTCAAAGATCGCAGGACTTACTTTATAAGCCGCTCCGT
>CAMLRE010000265.1 GCA_946482355.1 uncultured Bdellovibrio sp. | reverse complement strand
TTGGTCACCCGGTCTATGGTGATTACACACGTGCGTATGTGAGATACCGTTTAGATAAAACAGAGTTATTCGAAAATGAAAACACTGACCCGTTGATCTTTCCTTTAGATACGGCTCGCGGTGTGACATCTGCTTTACAAACAACTTTAGAATACGACACGCGTAATGACCGTGCTGAACCGTCAAAAGGTATTTATACTGATGTAAGCTACGAGCGCACTGGTTTTGGTGGCGATTTAAAATACCAAGAATTTTCAACACGTTTTAAATTCTTCCATAACTTATTCTGGGATGTTGTTTGGAGAAATAATATTTCTTACTCAAATATTCAGCCCTTAGAAAAAGGTGGAACGGTACCGTTTTCTGAAACTTACCAATTAGGTGGCCCGTACACACTTCGTGGTTTCGGTTCTTCAGGGGTAGGTAAACGTGTGTTTTCACAACTTCGTTATAATGCTATCGGAGATTCGAATTCACCATTCTACCGCCCAGGTATTTCTGAGGCTGACCGCCAAAGAGCCGCGAATCTAATCGTTGGTGGTACAAAACAATTATTATTCCAAACTGAACTTCAATTCCCACTTATTAAAGAAGCGGGTTTAAGTGGTGTGGCGTTCTACGATATCGGTCAAGCCGAAGACGAGATCGTTTCATCGAAGTTTTTAAGTGATGTTGGTATTGGTTTTAGATGGAAGTCACCACTAGGGATCTTACGTTTCGAGTGGGGCTGGCCGATGGAAACAGATGAGTTCAATTCAGACTCTGTGAACTTCGAGTTCTCAATCGGGCCTCCATTCTAATAAATCCGTTTACTCTTCGTTGCTGCGGCGGCGGCATACTTTACGTATAGCCTTCGCCTTGCGCCTCGATTAAACGAATTTATTAGAATGGAAATAAATTAGAATAATTAACGTTTTATTTTTAAAGGTCGTGTTGAAAACACGCCAAGGAGAAATGCAAATGAAAAAAAACATGTTCACAACTATGATCGCAGCTTTAGTAATGATGTTTGCTATGTCGGCTCACGCTGAATTCAAAATGGGTTTTGTCGATGTACAAGAGGTTATCAAAAACTCTAAAGCCGGTAAAAAAGCTTTTGAAGACTTAAAAAAAGACCAAGAAAAGAAAAACAAAGAATTAGAAAAGAAAAAAGCTGACGTAGAAAAAATGCGTGAAGATATCGAAAAGAAACGTTCAGTTTTATCTGAAGAAGCTTTCGGTAAAAAAGCCCAAGAACTTCAAGAAGAAATGATGAAGTTCAACCAAGGTGCTCAAAAAGCTCAAGCTGAGTTAGCTAAAAAAGAAAATGATTTAGTGGCTCCAATCGTTGATAAAATCAAAAAAATCATCGAAAAAGTAGCTAAAGAAAAAGGTCTTTCTATGGTTATCCAATCTAGCCAAGCAACTCCAATCGTGGTTTACGCAGCTTCTGAAGTTAACGTAACTAACGACGTATTAACTGCTTTCGATAAAGAAAAATAGTTTTTAAGAACCCAAAGAGTTATTTATGAAAATTCATCCATCGTCGGTCATTTCGGCCGACGTGAAGTTAGAAGAAGATGTAGAGATCGGGCCTTATTGTAATATTCAAGGCCATGTAAAAATCGGTAAAGGCACTTTTATCGAAGGTCACTGCACGATCGGATCTCGTTACGGTATCGTTGAAATTGGTAAGAATAACCACATTCTTCCAGGGGCTGTTATCGGTGGTCCGCCACAAGATATCAGCTACAAAAATGAAGCTACAAAATTAATTATTGGCGATAACAACGTTATTCGTGAATTCACAACGTTCAACTTAGCGACATCAAAAGGTGATGGTATTACTCAAATCGGTAATAACTGTTACTTTATGGCTTACTCACACGTAGGACACGATTGTAAAATCGGTAACAACGTAATCGTTGCGAATAACTCGCATTTCGGTGGTCACTGTGAAGTTGAAGACAACGTAGTGATTGGTGGGGTTTGTGCCTTTAATCAATTTTCTAAAATCGGCCGCTATTCATTTGTTGCCGGATCTTCAATCGTTAATAAAGACATTCTTCCGTTTTCACGCGCGCAAGGTAACTATGCCGTTGTTCGTGCGACAAACAAAGTAGGTCTTTTACGTAAAGGTTTTTCAAAAGAAGAAGTAGCGAATGTTCATAAAGCCATTCGCATTATTATCATGGGTTCAGGCACTGTCGATGAAGCATTAGCTCGTATTGAAAGTGAATGTAAACCTTCTGAAAATATCGCAACTTTAGTGCATTTCGTAAAATCATCAAAACGCGGTATCGCAATTCATCGTCAGAACGCTTCTGGCGGCGGGATCGAAGAGTAGTCTATGAGTAAACTTAGAGGCGCAGTTATTGGTGTCGGTTATTTAGGTAACTTTCACGCCCAAAAAGTAAAAGGTTCTGAACACGCCACACTAGTTGGTGTTTTTGACCAGTATGCGCCTCAGGCTGAAAAAATCGCCGGTGAGTTAGGTGTTAAATGCTTTAAATCGTTAGAAGAAATTCCTTCACAGGTCGATTTTGTAACGATTGCAGCAGCGACTCAAGCTCACTACGATCTAGCAGCTTTCTTTTTAAAAAATAATATTCCAACTTTAGTTGAAAAACCGATCGCAGCAACAAGTGCGCAAGGTTATGAACTTTCAGCTTTAGCCAAGAAAAACAATGTGGTTTTTTCGGTAGGCCACATTGAACGTTTTAATCCGTCTTATAAAATCGTTAAAGATTCAGCGACTAAAACTAAATATTTTGAAATCAACCGTTTAGCTCCGTTTCGTGCCCGTGGTGCTGACGTGAGTGTGTTGCACGATCTCATGATTCATGATTTAGATTTAGTGCAGTTCTTATTTAATTCTGACATTGAAAAATTTATGGTCTATGGCCATAAATTTATTAAAGATACGATCGACGATGTGTCTGTGCGTCTACAGTTAAAATCGGGCGTGCAGGTGACAATCAATAATTCACGTTTAAATCCAACAATTGTTCGTAATTACCGTGCGGTTCAACAAGACCGTACAATCTATGTAAATACAGCAACTCTTGAAGGTGAAATCTTAACAGGTGAAGCGCAAGATCCATTTTATAAAACTGAAAAGTTTAATATCGAAAAAGTGGATGCTTTAAATCTTGAGATTAATCACTTTATCCGCGCTGTGAAAAAAGAAGTTCCTGTGGCCATCACCGGTGATGAAGCAAGTCTTGCTTTAGCCAATATCGAAAAGATCTTAGCGGAGATTAAGTAGTGTCATCTTCGGGAAAGGCTCAGCAGCCCGCACCCCAGATTATGATGGTGGCCGCTGAAGCCTCAAGTGCAAGCTATGCACTTAAGCTGATGAAGTACTGGAAAGAAAACAATATCGACGTTGAAATCACTGGCGTGGGTTCACAGGCTATGGAAGATTTCGGCATGCGCCGTTTAGGTAAATCTGAAGAAATGGCTGTCGTAGGTATCGCCGAAGTGATTGCTCACTACAAAGATTTAAAAGCTGTCTTTGAAAGATTAGTCGAAGAAGCTATCCGTATTAAACCTAAGTTTTTACTATTAATGGATTACCCTGATTTTAATTTAAAGTTAGCCAAAACTTTAAAAGCGAAACTGGGCGATCACGGTATTAAAGTATTTTATTATATTTCGCCGCAGGTCTGGGCCTGGAGAAAAGGTCGTATTTTCGATATTAAAAAATACTGCGATAAGGTTTTTTTATTATTTCCGTTTGAAAAAGATTTCTATGAACAGCATCAAGTGCCTTATGAATTTGTAGGGCATCCGCTTTTAGAAGATCTTGATCCGAAGTTATTAGACTCGCAACAAATTGAACTGGCGCGTGGTAAGTACGGTATTACACCGAATGAACGGGTGTTGGCTTTAATGCCAGGTTCACGTAAAGGTGAAATCGAACTTAACTTTGGTGTACAGTTAGAAGTCGCGCGTGCCTTAGCTAAAAAATACGATTTTTTACGTGTTATGATTTTAGTAGCACCGACTTTAACCAAAGATTACATCAATGACTTTGTCGTTGAAAAATTAGATTACAAAATGCCGTACATCTTAGTTCAAGATGATCCTAATAAAATGATTTCTCTGGCTCATTATGTATTAGCGACATCTGGCACAGCCACGTTAATGGTGGGGCTTCTTCAAAAACCAATGGTGATCATGTACCGCTTAAAGTGGATTACAGGTGTTATCGGTAAATTGTTAGTTCGCGGTATTCGCTT
>CAMLRE010000264.1 GCA_946482355.1 uncultured Bdellovibrio sp. | reverse complement strand
TACGGCGAGGTTAGATTTGACGGAAAATTAAGCGGTGATTATTTATCAGGCCAAGTTAGCTTCGTAAACTCAACAAATGTGACTGGTGGAGCAGCAGCCCAAGGCGTATTAGGTCAATTCTATATTGCTCGCTGCGGAATTATTCAATAGTCTATCTGGTGAATGCACCAAGACAAAGGCAAGATTCGCCATTCGCATTTTAAGTTCGATCCCACAGCTCTATCTGTTATCGCAGGTGGAGCTTCGACTTTAGATCAATCAAAACTTTATATTCAAAATCTTGAACAAGCTGATGCTTTTGTAAAAAGCTACGGTTTTGATTACGAAAGTAGTGAAGATCTAAAACGTCTTTGGTACTTTCACCGACGTTCGGTGGTTTTAATCACTGAAAAGTTAAAATTTAAAATCGATGAAATTCCAAAAGAAATTCACAATCCCGAACATTTAAAAGATTTACGTAATCTTTTAGTTTGGGCCACGCACCACGATGATCAAAATATTCAGCGCTGGGCGTGTGCGATGCTTCGTTGTATTCACGTATTCGTGCATTCTGAGACTGATCTGTTTTCTCATTTTGCCGAAGAGATTCAGCGCCAGATTTTAATTCCTTTTGAAAATGCGATTGTTCATCAGGATAAATTGTATTTAAAGCCGCATAATGATGAAGCCTCAAAGGTCGAGCTTCATAAGTTTCAAACAAAACCGTTTAAAACATCAACTTCAACGGTTATCAAACTTTTAGCAAAGCCTGATGCGCTGGCGGTTAAAGTTTACGATAAAATCGGTGTGCGCTTTGTAACACCTACGATCTTTGATTCTTTCCAGGTGATTCGTCAGTTGGTTGAAGCAAATTTAATTTCTTACCCGCACATCATGCCGGATCAGTCATCAAACAACATGTATCCGGTCGATGAGTTCTTGCAGGTGTGTGAACACTTAGAGCGTAAGCACGGTAAAGAATTTATGATGGATTCTGAAAAAGTAGATAGATTGCTTCGCCAACAGTTAAAGGTGACAACAAATCCGCTCATTAAACTTTTCAGAAAAGAAAATCCATATTCATCAATTGATTTTAGATATATTAAATTTATTTGCCGTAAGTTAATTAAAATTGCGCCAGGCTTAAATTCAAGTGGCGGGCAGAACACGAAAGAATTTTCTTTCTTCTATCCGTTTGAAGTGCAGATCATGGATCAGCACGCCTATGAAAAAATGCAAACCGGCGATACAGATCACGAAGCCTACAAGAATCGTCAGATCCAAGCAGCTAAAAAAAGGATCCTTTCTACATGAAATTAATAATTTATATTCGCGCGATGATCGCAACGGCCTTGTTTGCGATCGGCACAGCTATTCTTTCTGCCACAGGTGTTATTTCAAATATTATTTTTAACCGCCGTAAGTTTGATAACTACATCGTTGAAACCTGGGGAAAGTTAGCTTTTTTTCTATTTAACGTAGAATTAAAAGTGTACGGCTTAGAAAACATGGAAAAAGTAAAAGGGGCTGTGATTTTATTTAACCACGCAAGCTTTATGGATATTTTCACGATCTGTAAAGGCCTTCACAATATCCGCTTCGGTGCAAAAATCGAATTGTTCAAAATCCCGGTGCTAGGCGCGTGCATGCGCAGGTTCGGAACACTTCCCATCGCCAGAGGAAACCGCGAAGAAGTTTTCAGAGTCTACGAAGAAGCCAAAGTGCGTTTTGCCAGAGGCGAACGTTTCTGCCTATCACCAGAAGGCGGAAGATTTCGTTCAGACCAATTATTGCCATTTAAAGCAGGCCCATTCGTATTCGCCATCAACGCACAAGTGCCGTTAATTCCAGTCGTGATCAAAGGCGCCTACGAAGTATGGCCTAAAGGAAAAATCCTAGCTAACTCAGACCGCTGGAAACGCACCATCGAATTACACGTGTTACCACCAGTAGAAACAACAGGCTACACCACAGAAACACGCGGCCCACTCCAAGAAAAAATCTACAAAATGATGAACGACATATACACGGCGAAGCAAAATTCGTAAAAACCGAGCCCGTCGATTCCAATTTAAAAATTCCCCCTCAAAATACTCAGACATGCTAAAAAATTTATTATAAGCTCTTAAAACGAGTTCGGATCGGCGCGAGGTTGCGAATGCAAGCTCGTGACGACTCGTCATGTCTGAGGCTTTAAGAGCTTATAATAAATTTTTCAGAACTCGCATTTCGAGGGGGAATTTTTAAATTGGAAACCGAAGACTTCGCTTAGAATTTTACTTGCGTCCAATCTTGGGAGAAGATTGGGGATTTTAGGCGTACTTTGCGAGCTCCCGTGTGTACATCGATGACTACGTTGTAGGGCTTTTGTACTTTGATTTTTGTGATTTGAATTTTCTTTGGCGCTACACCTGTTGATTTGGTAATTGCTGAGGATACTTTGTCGACTTGAATGTAGTTTTCAAAAGTTTTTCCGCCGTCAACGCTTCGGTAGTTTCCAACAAACATGAGTAAATCAGAATAGTAGTAAACAGGTCCTGAGTAGTTTTTAAATTGGGCGACTTCGCTCCAGTTTTGGCCATCTTCAGTGATGTAAACCCCATCAGCCGAGGCTAAACCTTTTTTCGGGTTATCAGCCTGAAAAGAAACTGAATAGATATCTTTTTTGATCAGCTCATCGATTGAAATTGTATTTTTAGCCAAGATTTCAACTTCGGGGCGTTGCCACCAGATAAGCCCGTGGCCTTTGATATTACTTTGAATCCAAGGTTTTGATTTTTCTTTAACTAATTTGAAACTTGTCCATTTAGGGTAGTGTTCGTTTTCTTTGTACGCGTAAGCTAATTTTTGATCGACGATCAAGCCTTTGATTTCAGCTAAGTGAAGCGATTCATTTTTATCAGTGGTTAAGTTGTCAAATTCACGGCGGGTAACAACTTCCCAAGTATTAGTTTTTGATTTGAACGAGAAGGCAAATTTAGCGAAATCGTATTTTGAAATACAGTCGTTAATATCGATGAAACCGAATTTTCCCTGAAATAAAATTTTGATAAAACCTTTTTCAAAACTGATCGGAATAAAATAATTTAATTTTGGAATTGTCTTAAGTGCCGCTGATTTCATATCAGCACTTTCGCGAAGTTTTGTTTCGTTTAACGTTAGCACTAAACCACGATCGTAGGGGTCGGTGTCGTAGTTTAATAAAATGGTTGCTAAATCCATTTCGTTATTTGGTTTAACACGGCGTTTTGTGTATTTCTCAACCCACACGCGTGATAGGTGAAAGGCTGTAATGTTTGGAACTAAAGTAGGTGAGATTTTTTTGTCATCTTTGGATAAGTAAAAAGCATCTGTTGTTTCGCTAGAAACCATTTGCTCGTTAAGACGATCAAAACTTGCAAAACCTGATGGAAAAATACTCATTTTTGATTTGTAAAATGGGATCTCTTTAACCTTACGGCCGGCGAAAAGTTCGCTTAAAATAGGGGCTTGCTTTACAGGAGCGGCGTCGACTGCGGAAAAAGCAGGAAAACTAGTCAAAATCGTGCCTAAGAGAGCCATGACAAACAGCATCTTTTCATTCTGACAGAGTAAAGTCGTTTCATTCAAGACCAGTTCTTTGCTATAACAAAGCATTGTTTTTACGAGCTAAATGTAAGCTTCTTTCTGGAGGAAAAAGTCATGGTTGAATCTATCAAAAAAATTGGCGTTGTTGGCGCAGGTCAAATGGGTAACGGTATTACACAAGTCGCAGCCGCTTGCGGTTACGATGTGGTGATGTTTGATATCAACAATGCAGCCCTGGATAAAGGTCTAACTACTATCGCTGGCAGCTGTGATCGTTTAATCAAAAAAGGCACGATGACTGAAGATGCTAAAAAAGCTTTACTTGGTAAAGTTAAAGCCACAACAGCAATGGCTGATCTTAAAGACTGCGATTTCGTTGTTGAAGCGGCGACTGAGAACATCGACTTAAAACTTAAAATTTTCAAAGAGTTAGATCAAACTGTAAAAGCCGGATCTATCTTAGCTTCTAACACATCTTCAATTTCAATTACTAAAATTGCAGCTGTTACTTCTCGTCCAGATAAAGTTGTGGGTATGCACTTTATGAATCCAGTTCCTCTTATGCAATTAGTTGAGGGTATCAAAGGTTTACAAACTTCACCTGAGACTTTCGCAACAACAAAAGCTTTATCTGAAAAATTAGGAAAGATCTTTGTTGAGTCAGTAAAAGATATGCCGGGCT
>CAMLRE010000263.1 GCA_946482355.1 uncultured Bdellovibrio sp. | reverse complement strand
TTAGCCGGAGTCAGATTATCTTGAGTTCTTTCAACTAATTGAGTTGAACCATCAGCACCTTTTACCACGTAAGGGTTAGCATCCATGTTTCGACCGTGTGTTAACCAGTCATGATTCATAAACTGAATCCATACGGCAGCTAACATATTTAAAAACGGAACTGGTTTAAATTCATCACGTGTGAAGAATGTTTTTGAAACCTGTTCTGGATTTGGCGTCATTAAGTTTTTTGACGCATTTTTATCAATAAATTGAGGAGCTACGTTACGACCGAAAGCTACACCGGCTGCACCTGCTAAAGGACGACCTGGATCATAGCAAGTACCATCAGCAGAACGAAATTTTGTGTTCGCTTGTGTACAGTCAACTTTACGGTAAGAGGCATAGTTTGCATGGGGATCATGAAGATTATTTTCTAATAAGCCTTTACGAACATCACTTAATACTCTTAAAGCGGCAACTTCAGTATTTTTTTCTGACCAAGTTGTCCAAGGCGTATCTGATAATTCAGAACTTGGTAATCTTTCAATACCATTACTTTGTGTGTTAACGGCCACCGGTTGCGTAGTACACGAAACCATTAACTGCGAAGCAACAACTAAACCCACGACAACACGTCGGCGAATCATAAAATCTCCTTTTATATTAGGCATACTTCTTGATGCTACCGACATTGTTGTGTCATTCAAAATTATTTCTTAAACACGATCTGACTGAGGTACAGGCGTGCGACCAAGGGCCAGTTGAATCGCTCCAGACTAACGAGACTTTCATATCTAAGTTAGCGTAGTTTATATGAAAAAAAATATTTTAAAGATATCACTGATCGGTTTTGTTGTTATTTGCGCTGGCGTATATACCTTTATTGATTATTTAGTTGAGCCGCCAGCTTTGAGAACACCCGCTTCTCACCCAGCGAATTACGAATCTTTAAAAGCTTGTGAAAAACAAGATGTTTTATGGCAAAGAATTCAAGAAACCCGCGTAACGACATTACCTTTACCTCCATTAAGACACTTTGGTTTTTTTCAGTTCTTAGCTATGACAAGACAAGAATTAGAAATCAAAGGGCAGAATGTTTCTGACTTTGCGCCGACAGGTTGGAAAAAATTAATTCACAGCCGCGGTGCCGTAGCTAAAGTTAAACTAGATATCACTGATAAATATTATTCTGGTGTATTTAGTGGTGCTGAATGTGCTCTATTAAGACTTTCTTTAACATTTAAACCGGGTGGCTCAAAAGCCGTTGCACCGGGTTTAGCGCTTAAAGTTTTAAGAGATGGCACACACAGTGCAAATATCTCGGCTTTATATGGAATTGACGGCCAAGGTGAAGATTTTAATTTCTTTAAAAACACTTTATCCAACATCGTCGACCCAGGTAAAACATTTGGTGCTAAGATGATGCATAAACTTTTTGAAAAAGCGTCACCTTTTCCAGAAGAAATTAAAATTGAAGATATGGCTCTTATCGAGAGCAATGGTAAACAAGTTACAAATCCAGTTGTTCCACGCCGCATTTTCTTTGTTCCAACTTTAACAACGCAGTTTTCATCTAGCGAACATGACGTCAGAGAAGACTTTTTAAAAATTCCACCGGGCACAGCTTTATATGAAATTCATTTGGCTTCACCAGATGGAAAAGACTTAAAAAAAGTAGGCCATATCGTGACAACGTCTGAATTCACGTCTTCAGAGTTTGGCGATTCAGGTATTTTCTTTAGACATCAGTTTAAATATTAATACATGCGATTATTCATTCTTATCTCAATTATTCCTTTATTTGTATCAGCCTATTCCGGAAAAATTGGTTATGTCCGTGGTGAAGTCACTATCGTCTCACTCGGTAAATCTACAGCAGCTCAAAAAGGGGCTGTTATTAACTCTGGTGACACCGTAAAAGCCAGCGCCAAGTCTCTTGCGATCATCAGCATGGATGACGGCATCGTGTTTAAAATGAATCCGAAAAGTGATTTATCAATTCCTGAAAAAGATGATAATTCGGTTACGTTAAATTCGGGGTCTATTTTTAGCAAAGTTTCAAAACAAAAACCAAACCAGCAATTTAAACTGCGTACACCTTCTGCGGTGATTGGAGTTCGGGGTACAGAATTTTTTACCTCTTACGGACAATCAGAAGATAAAAAATCTGATATTTGGATGTGTGTGAATGAAGGGGCAGTTGAAGTTTTAAGTTCTAAATCTAAAGAGCCTGTCGTGGTGAAACAAGGTGAAGGTGTTGTTATTCCCGCAGGCAAAGAAGTCACACCTCCGAAGAAATATGCTTGGACTAAAAAATTAAATTGGAATCTAGATCCTGAAAAGGGCGAAGTTGAAAACAACGTGCAAATTAAGTACGAGAATCTTTTAAAAGAAGACTATGACTAGATTATTTTTAATCTTTGCGATTATGGTTAACTGCAGTTCTGTCTTTGCTGTGGGTAATGTTCCTGACTCTATTCATAAATCCAGCGAAACCGAAGCGCGTTTTCGCTATTTGCAGCCAGTAAAAAATCTTACTTTATTCGCCGAAGCTCAAGTGTCTGATCAATCAGAGGCTCGCGAATATAAATCGATCCTACTTGGTAGCTACTATCGTTTTTTTGATAATTTACGCGCCGGACTTTTTTATCAACGGCAGTACGGTTTTCGCCACGATGAAGATTGGTTTAAAGACCCTGTAACTCTTTGGCAGTGGAAAAACACGAACGACCGCGGTGAAGATTTAGCCCTATTAGATATCTCACCAAAATTTAGCTTTGCCGAAAATTGGACTTTTGAATTTAAAGCTCGCTACGAATACAATTTTTTTAATTCCGATCGTTCATTGCGTTTACGTCCTAACTTAACTTACTTCTATCTTCGTGATGGTGAACCTCTGGTTAGTTTTTTTCTACAAGCCGAACAAGTATTGGCACTTAATTATGGCACGCATTCGGTGAATGAACGCTGGATTTACTTAGGTGGCCTTTATCATTATTCATCAACATGGCAATTCGGCTTGTTCGCCGCTCAAAAATGGCAACAGTGGAGCAGCACACCCAACTACACAGCTATCACCGGGAAAACCTACACTGTAGATGCTGACAGCGACGTGTTAGGTTTGACGTTAATTCTAAAAAAATAGACTCAACTAAAATCCGTTCAATGGGGAAAAAAACCTCGACCTTGTAAGTGATTTAGTATGTTATCGATTTGTTTGTTTTGTTATGTCTTGCTTAAAAGCGCCACTGTTCTAGGCTTAAAGTATGAAAACATTAATCCACCTTATCGTATTTAGCCTTTTATCAATCAACGCCCACGCGGTAACGCTTACAGCGGCACCAGTTAAAGACTTAATGAAAGAAATCGAAGCTACGAAGTTCAGATACACTGAAACAGGCATGGCTTATGGTTTTGTGACTATCAAGAGCTGTGTTTACACAAGCCCTGATATGATCGTTATTAAGAACTACTGTTCACCAAAGAAAGAATATCCTGCTAAAGGGTACACCATCATTTCTAAAAAATTCGGTTTAATCGAATATTACCAAGAACAAATGTCTGACACGATTTTAAAACGTGATGTGCGCATTGATGGTTTTCCTGAAATGATTGCTCCGTACTTAAAAGCTAATTTAGACGGCCAAAAATTAACAACGATCAATAACTTCTTAGAAGCTATGAACCAAAAAGCAGATCCGGCTTGCTGGTCATCAAACTACGATTTCTATTCTCAGGTTCCAGAAGCTAATTGTTACAAAACAGATATTTCTGAATTCCCAGCTTGGGAGAAAGAAACACAAGAGCTGACTGGCAGTCTTAAAGATTGGAATGCTTTAATTAAAGATATGGAAGCAAAATTTCCTCGCTAATTAAGCACTTAAATAAAATTTAACTTTAAAGCCGGGGCACTTCACCTCGGCTTTTCTTTTGCTGTTTATGGTTGATGGCCTGGGCCACAACTATGAAACAAATATTTAAAGACCGCAAACATGCAGGGCGTTTATTAGCCACCCATCTTCAGAAAGCCATCGAACTGGATCGTAAGAACAGTTTGATCTTAGCTCTTCCACGTGGCGGAGTGCCCGTGGCTATTGAGGTCGCCAATGTCTTAAATATTCCGATGGATATTTTAGTGGTCAGAAAAATTGGCCACCCGTTTCAGCCCGAATATGGAATCGGTGCAATTACCGAAGAAGGCTATTATTGGACTGATCCGGGCGCTGTTCGAGTTTCAGATATTCAGCCACAACAAATTC
>CAMLRE010000262.1 GCA_946482355.1 uncultured Bdellovibrio sp. | reverse complement strand
AACTCTGACTCCGGACGATAAATGGACTCCGGATTCAACCAAAGTTAATGAGTATCTTTATAAAGATACTTCTGAGCCAGATACTTTAAATTTTTATTCAGATGTCGTTATGAAAATGAAAGCTAAGGCTGAATCTTTGGGCTGTAAAATAGGAGTAGAGGCAGGAGCCCTAGTCAGCCCCTGTAATTAATTATTTCTTCTTAACTTTACTAAAAGCCTCGTCGATAACAGCTTCAGAAACTTCGATATTAAAAATGGCGCCTTCTTCAAATTTAAATTTCTTCGGAAAAACTGATTTAGGTAACCAGTATTTCTGACCATGGCTATCAATCACTTTAACTCGGGTATGTTCTGCTTCGTTACCGATCTTACCTTGAATAAAAATATTTTCATCTAAAGCCGCAAAAGCCGTTACCGTAAATAATAAAAAACCGATAATAATTTTAGAAGTCATTAGTTAACTCCTTTGTCGTTCGTTTGTTGGCTGTCAGATTTTGAATGAGGTACCGCTTGACCGTCAGCTGTTACAGTTTTTGAACCGTAACCTCTTTGTTTTGCACATTCAGTCGGTGTGGCATCAGTGCAAAACTCGGCCCCACAGGTAGCAAGGCGATTAATTTTAAAACCATTTTTAGTGCATTTCACAAAACCACTGCACACTTTGCCGCTGCCACTGCAACCAGGAGCGTAAAGTAGCTTTCTTGGCGGAAGGGTATTGTCCCATTCACAGGTGTATTCATAAGCTTTTGTTTCTTTAACTGTTTGTGAAGCCGTTGCTGTTGAAGAAACGCTCGTTACAGCTGATACAGTCGCAAGCGCAGACACAGTTACTGGAGCTGACACTGTTGTTTTTGCAACCGGAGTTGAAGCTTTCGGAGTTTCGCTGGCTGAAACATATTTTCTATTTTTAAGATCATAGGTTTTACCATTGATGCTGTAAGTGTATTTTTCTAAATCAATTTCAGGGTAGGCCGGAGCTTTCGGTTTGTAATCAGTTTGATATTTGGCTTTATAGGCCGCCAGTTGATCAGCCGAAGCTTTGCAGATCGTGGTCATCGTTTTATTGCGCTGACATTCATCGGTGTAATAATCAATATCAGCTTCTAGATTTAAACGCATGCTTTTATCAGAAGGTGTTCCGATGTCGCCGTAAACTAACGTGTTGTTAAACTGTAAAGCATCACGTTGGGCTTTTCTTAAGTTGCGTGATGAATCTTGATTAGGGTAATTTTTTTTAGCGCGCAGATAGTAGTCGATTGATTCAACAACTGACTTGGCTTTGTTATTTAAATACTTGTCATCAGCATAAGCTGATAAAGCTAAAAAAACAGAAAACACATAAATAAAAGTTCTTTTAATTTTCATAGTTAAATAATAACAAAAAAGCAGGGGCTCATTAGGTCCAGTAATTTGTGGGGTAGACCATTGTCGTGCCTAAAAAAACGAGATAATGTATCTCTATGGTTTTAGGATATGTATTTGCGCTAACAGCGGCTCTTCTTTGGGGTGTGTCAGGCACTTTTGCACAATACCTTTTTCAACATCGAGAGATAACTCCTGAATGGTTGGTCACAGTACGCATGTTAATCGCAAGTGTTGTCTTATTGACCGGACCATTTATTAAAAATCCAAAGGCCGTGATGGCTCCTTGGAAAGATAAAAAAGATCGTTGGGCTATTCTGTCTTTCGGAATCTTTGGAATGTTAACAGTGCAATTCACGTATTTTGTAACGATTAAACATTCAAATGCAGCAACAGCCACAGTGCTTCAGTATTTAGGGCCTGTGTTTATTGCACTTTATTACTCGTTTAAAGAAAAACGTATTCCTATCGCTAAAGAAATCGCGGCTATTGTATTTGCCATGGTTGGCACATTTTTTATTGTAACTCACGGAAGCTTTGAAAGTCTTTCGATTACCTCTGAAGCTTTGTATTGGGGAATGGCTTCAGCAATTGCGTTAGCTGTGTATTCGATTCTTCCAACCGAGTTAATGCATCGCCATGATGCTTCAGTTGTTGTCGGTTGGGGAATGTTAATCGGCGGAAGCACTTTAAGTTTGATCTATTCGCCATGGAATGTTCCGGGTCAATGGGATCAGATCAGTTTTCTTTTTACCGCAGGAATTATTTTATTTGGAACGGCGGCTGCTTTTTACTGTTATTTACGTTCAGTCAAAAGTATCGGGGCCACGATTGCAAGCTTGTTAGCTTGTGCAGAACCTTTATCGGCTGCATTGATCGCTGTGATTTGGTTAAATGTTTCTTTTGGAATTTTCGATTGGTTAGGAACGGTGTGTATCCTAACCACGATCGGACTTCTTACAAAAAAAGATTAATTTCTGTTAAATAAACAGCTAAAACCAGAACGGTGCACAATCACGCTGCCTGATTTTTCAAATTTTAAAATCGCACCAGTGGTTTCCCATTTTCCGAAAAAACCATAAAGCGGTGCCCAAAGTGATTCTTGCGTTGCAATCGTTTGTTTTTCGATAACAACACGCTCAAGACGGCGACCGTTTAAACTTGGAAGTTCTCTGGTATTTTCTTTGCTGACTGAAATTGCATATTGGCCTGCGGTTGGTAATCCGTTTAATGTACCTTCACCTTCAAAAATTTCAGTAACAGTTTGTTCATCGGCGTTAACAACTAGCTGTAAACTTTGAAAGGCATTCTGGCAGTAAGGCCCGGCCTCAGAGCTAATTGTGTAATCGCCTGAAAAACTTGTAAAGGGTTGTAAATTATCAGTCGCTGCGTGAGCGTTAAGACCGATAAATAAAGAAACGATAGAACCAGTGATAATTGCTTTCATAAAAGCTCCTTTGTTATGAAGCCACGTTAGCACCAGAACTTTTTTGTTAGCGAGTAAAATAAGTCTACACTTTTTGTGAATTATGACCTGTTCTTTTAACCCGGGGCTGCATAACATATTTATATGGAAGCTGCAGAACTACGAAAAAAAGAAGCGACAGTTTTAAAATTATCGATCTGTGTATTTAAGTTAGAATCTAAAAAAGGCCATCTAAAATGGAAGGTCACAGAACTTGAAGCTGTTTCAAAAATCAGTCGGTCGTTAATTTACCGCTACTTAGGAAGCACGAAAGAAGAAATCTTAAAAAGCTCGTTGCAGATTTTTGCTTTTGAATTTTATGGTTTCAGGCAGACAGAAACTCCGTTGGTTTTTCATAAACGTATTGAACATACGCGCAAGTTTTTAATTCAAAATCACGAAGTCATTTTATTTTATCAAAAGTGGCGTACCCAGGATTCATGGATTCAAAGGGAATTCATCACTATTGAAAAGAAGTTTCAGCAGCTCTTGAAAGAAATTTTTCCTGTTTTAAAAGCGGATGAGATTGTAGCGATTCACGCCATGATTCATGGTCTTGTAACGGCTCCGTTTCTTACGCCGACGCAGGCCGCAGCTTCGGCTTTAAGTTTAGAAAAAGCTTATAGTCTTCAAACTGGGTAAGTTGACTTAAAAACTAAAATAAGTTTAACATAATGCAGAGAAGAAGGGGCTCTGCAATGAAAATTCAGTGGAAGATATTTTACTGCCTTTTTGCCATTGTTTTATTTGTGCTCCTTGTGGGGGCCTTTGCCTATAACGCCACAACCAAAGTTTCTTATTTTCGCGAGCGTTTATTAGCTGTTGAAGGCCGCCTTTTATCGGCCACTTACTTACGTGCCCAGGTCAGAAACCAACTTCTAGATACGTTTGATGTTTTATACGTTTCGGGTCTTGAAAATAACGAAGATCGAATTAACAAAGGTAAAGAAGAAGTTTTAAAAAAAATAGTCATTCTAGAGAAAGCCCTCACACAAGCAGGCAGTGTCGATGCCACCTATCGGGCCGATTTAGACGATGTTGTTAGCTCTTATACAACACTGCAAGGCAGTCTTGATCATGGGGTAGCACTTTTTAAAAGTGGTAAAACAAAAGAGGCGCAAAAAATACTTATCGATGCCCGTGAAAATAAATTTCATAAAGGATTTATTGAAAAGATTACGGCGATCATTAACAAAGAAGCCCAAGTCAGTGCTCTAGAAGCAAAAAATTTAGAACAAAGTATTACCTGGCTACAAAGAGTTCTGCTGTTTTCAGCAGGCGCTTCTGTGCTTTTATCTTTGTTGTTGTCGACAATTATTTCTCGTTCTATCGGACGAAGACTAGCGGGTATTGAAAAAGCGGCGCAAAGAATTTCTTCGGGTGATTTTAATATTTCGCTGACAACTACCGGTAATGA
>CAMLRE010000261.1 GCA_946482355.1 uncultured Bdellovibrio sp. | reverse complement strand
GGCACAGCTTAAAAAACTTGGAAGTGAATTTGCAAATTCATCTTTTAAAACGCTGTTGTATTTTTTTGCTGCAGAGCTAGCTGATAACCAAAGTGGGTTTGGTACGTATCTGTGGGTAAACCAAGCTTCGGCTTCTTTATCACCTTCGTTGTAATACCAAGTGCAAAATTTATCCGAAGCTTCAGCTGTTGATTGCGAACGCGCAAAGTTGACTAAATCTTTCGCCGCAGAATCACCCACAGCGACCCCCATAACTTTAGCTTCGCCTAATTGAAACAAACGTCCGTGAACAAGTTTGCTGTTGCCGTGTTTAATTTCTTTTTTTAAAAAAGTACTTGGGTTGCAGTAAGAAGGTTCTGCGCCAAAACTGTTTAAAGAAAATGCTAAAGTAAGTCCTAAGATTAAAGACGCCGTTTTCATGGGGTTTTCCTTTGCTTTTAAGCTATTGCCTTAATTTTAGAAAACCTCACGAAGGGGCTGGTAGGTCCTGTATGAAAGACTTAGACGTATTCTAGACTTTTTACTTAAAAGTTCTGGCCTTTAACCGGATCTTTTGTCATGTTGTGGCCTTTAAATTAACAAAGGATATTTCAATGCCAGTTTTCATCGCAAAAGTGATGCTACAAGATGTTACTAAAGAAGATATTTACAGTGAATTAGATAAGGCTATGGCTGATGAAGAAGGCTACCCGTATATCACTGATGACGAAGAAAGAATTTTTGCTTTACCACCAGATGAGTACGAATTTGATACGGATTTAAATGCGAATCAATTATTACAAATTATCAAAAACATCTGCGCTAACATTGAAAAAAAGCACAAGCTTAAAAAAACACCGATCGTTGTTGTTGAAGCTAAAAATATTCAATACGCAAATCTTGAAGAATTGCACGACGAAGATTTCGCTGACTAATGGCTCTGCCTTCAAAACTTTACCGTTTTAAAATTGAACTTTCAGATCTTGATAAAGGGTCGTACGAATCTTTAGATTTTCGTGTGGCCCAGCATCCGTCTGAAAGTTTAACTTATTTATTAACGCGCGTCTTTGCTTACGCGCTAAGTTTTGAAGACGGCCTTGAATTTTCTGCTGAAGGTTTACATAACCCTGATGATCCAACTATTGCGGTGAAAAACCCAATGGGTGGTATTAAACTTTGGGTCGAAATCGGTAACCCTTCAGCCCGTAGACTGCACAAAGCCTCAAAAGGCGCTGATCATGTGAAAGTTTACACTTACAAAGATCCCCAAGTTTTATTAAATGAGTTAAATTCTGAAGACGTTTACCGTAAAGACGACTTAGAGATTTATTCTATTCCTTCTGATTTTTTAGATTCTTTAGAAAAAACTATTCAAAAAGAAAATCGCTGGACTGTGATTAACAATGACGGCATTTTGATGTTGAATGGCGAAAATTTTGATCTGCAGTGTGAGATCAAGCGTCATCGGACATCTGCCCCAAATTAGACCCACTTATATTTAAAATCATTTTTTTGCGAGGCTCATAGACTCAAATCACCTGATTTTAGGTGGCACAACATTCGCTGTTCATCATTCCTAGTTTTAACACACAACAAAAGGAACTGATGATGATAAAAATAGTTTTAGCAGCGCTTGTTTTAACCGCAGGGTTTGCTTGCAAAAATAATCCTTACAGACGTGATGAAGAAGCGCGCCGCACAACATACGAACGCAATACCGCTTCTGAAGACCACAAAGACGAATATAAAGACACCGACAATACAGCGATGAATAAACGTGATGCCGAGGGAAAAACTTTAACTCCCATGGATCAAACGCGTGGTTCAGATGCTGATTTAGCGTTGACCGCAAAAATTCGCGAAGTGGTCACTGACGACGATTCTCTTTCGGTAAAAGCCCAAAACGTAAAAATCATTACTCTTAAAGGTATGACGACGTTACGTGGCCCGGTTGAAACAATGGCCGAAAAATCAAGAGTCGAACAGCTGGCCCGTCGTGCTGGCGCAAAAAACATCAACAATCAATTAGAAGTCACAACTAAAACTGAATAGAAAAAGAGGAGAGTAATATGGAATTTGGTAAAGCAAACAAAGTCGTTTATGGTCTATTTGAAACAAGAGCCGCGTTAGAAACAGCTGTTGGCCGCTTAAAAGCCGAAGGTTTTTTAAGCTCTGATATTTCAGCCTTACTGCCAACCGCAGAAGGTTCTAAAGAGTTCGCTCATGAGAAAGACACAAAAGCCCCTGAAGGAGCTACAGCTGGTGCCGCTGGCGGCGCTGTATTAGGCGGAGCCCTAGGCTGGCTTGCGGGGATTGGTACTTTAGCTATTCCAGGTCTTGGCCCTTTTGTGGCCGCAGGCCCGATTTTAGCGACATTAGGTGGTGCTGGTGTAGGTGGTGCCCTGGGTGGTATTGCCGGAGCCTTAGTGGGAATGGGTATTCCTGAATACGAAGCAAAACGCTTTGAATCCTCTGTTAAAGAGGGCGGAATGCTTTTATCAGTTCACGCCGGTCAAGGTGAATGGGTTGATAAAGCTAAAGCCATTCTTAAAGAGTGTGGGGCCCACGATGTATCTTCAACTACTGAAGAAAAAGGGGAGTCAGTTGATAAAACCGACACACTTTTCGGTTCTAAATCGAAAGACACATCTTCAGAAAAGCGCTTCTAGCACAGGTTATTTTTTACATGCTTAAACCTAAAAAGGCCTTAAAGTTTTTAAGGCCTTTTTTTTGACTGTCTATCTGTTTTACAGTCTTTTCACTTTTTCTCACAGCTCGTGTTTTTTTCCAAATCAAACAAAAGCAATGTTACTTTTCTGCCTCACCCTAACCAAAATAAAAACCCCTTTGTAGGAGGATTTGTGAAAAGACAAACTATCATTAATTTTTCGAAAACTATCGGATTAGCGACTGCACTTATCTTGAATTTTACAGCGCAAGAAGCTTCGGCCCAAAAATCAAAACCGAAGTACATCGTTATTCAAAATATCGCGACAGAAAAAACGCGTGTTTATGAGCTTTGTTACACATCTCCGGGTTGCCCGCATAAAATGGTTTTTGAAACGGTGATGTTAGCCGGTAAACGTAATGAAGAAAATCAACAAACTATTCTGGGTACCTATCGTATCAGTGAGTGGGTAAAGTTCTATCAAGACGGTAATAAGAATTATCCATCATGGTATGACCCAGCTTTACCAATGCCTCCTAAAGAAGGTAAGGGCGCAGCTTCGTGGTTTAAAGATAAATATATGCCAAACGGTGGTGAAATGCGCGGAGCTTTCGGTTGGTACGCAGCTTTAGCTGAACCAAATGCTTTTGGTCAATGGATGCACGGAACTATCGGCTGGGGTTCTGATGAAGATAAATTCATCAACCGCGCTAAAAAAGGTTTTTTCTCTTTATTTGCTGACTTACGTTCTCACGGTTGTACACGCCATGAAAACAGAGCGATTGCTTACTTAAATTACTTAGTACCAGCTGGTACTCCGTTAATTAAAGTATACGCGGCTGAAGTAGCCGATGATCCAAGTTTATCTCGTTACGCTGATCAACAAAGCCAATTAATTTTCAACTACGCTTTAACAAGAGACCAAGTTCGTTCTAGTAAAGCGGCAAGTTCAGAATACTCTGTAACAATGGCTCGTATTGCAAAAGGTGAAATCAAACAAGAAGATATCTTAGACCAAGGTACTTACTTAGTTGACCGTATTCCTACAGTAAATGGTTTCACAGGTAAATCGGCTAAATCGGGTTTATCAGGTGACGTTTATGAAATCGGTCGTGAAAACTTCCGTGGTACATACTCAGTTGATACAGGTCGTTTAGCGAACTACGTACACCCTACACAATTAAAAGTGGGTGGCGATCAAAGTTTACTTTCTTTACCAGACATCGTTAAAACAAAATAGTTTTTCAGATCTTACATCTGGATATTTACGAAAAGCGCCAAGGAAAACCTTCGGCGCTTTTTTTATTTTTTTGAGTGTGAATCTTGCTTTTGTCTTTTATCAAATTGGAGGCTAGCATGATTCGTAAACTAAAATCGGGCGGCTACCGTATATATTCCAGAAAGAAAAATGCAAAAACCGGTAAGCGCAGAAATTTAGGGACATTTAAAACTTTAGCTGAGGCAAAAAAGCACGAACGTGAAATTCAGTATTTTAAACACCATTAAAGGTATTTTATGACTCACACTCCCGTGCTAATTGCCGGCGCCGGACCGACAGGATTAGTGTTAGCTTTATGGCTGACAAAGATCGGTATTAAAGTT
>CAMLRE010000260.1 GCA_946482355.1 uncultured Bdellovibrio sp. | reverse complement strand
GGTAATTTAGTTTAGCAAAATAAAATTCACGGGCTCCTGGTAAACTCATTGGTGCAAATTTAAAATATTCAAATCCTGCAGAAGCCTGCGTGTGAAAAGTATAGCCCGTCATAATGTTAGACATCATTGGACTAGACTCTGTTTCTAAATCAAATCCACCCTTAAAAATTACTGGATGTGCGATAGCTTGCAAACTTGAAAAAATCAGCGGTAAGAAAAGAAGTTTAATTTTATTTGTTAACATTTGACGACCTACGCCCTTTCACTATCTACTAGGATCAGGATTTAAATTTGTGACAAATTATTTAATTGATCTTAAAAATGCGCCTACCTCTAAAGAGCAATCCCGCTTTTTAGAACTGTTTTATAACGAAACAGCTCACTTGGTATTTGCTTACTGTCGCAAAAAAGGGATCACCCCTCAGGATGGCGAAGATATCACTCAGATTGTTTATACGCAGATTTATAATAAACGTGAGAAATATAACCCCGATTATTCACCTTTAGCGTGGCTATTTGTCATTACTAAATCTGAAGCCAAAGATTACTTAAAAAAATCAGCTATTTACGCTGATTATATGAAAGATTACGGATTATTCGTAGATTTGTCACAAAACCAGGCTCACAACCCTATTAATGAGCAAGAGGGTAAAGAGCTGGATTTATCAGCCTTAACTAACAAGCTAAACGCTAAAGAAAAATCCGCTCTAGAGCAGCGCTATTTCGCTGAAAAAGACTTTCACGAAATCGCTGTAACTTTAGATGTCACAGAAACTAATGTGCGAAAAATTATTTCGCGCGCGATTCAGAAACTTAAAGGATGATATGGAAAATTTTGATTTCAAAACCAAAAATAAAATTCTCCAGAATTTAAAACAGGATATTTTTCCTGAGGTAAATCCTTTTAAATTTTTACCGCGTTTATTTTTTATTCATGCGGCAGCTACGGCTTTTGTGATGGCGTTTTGTCCGCAGTTTGGTCTTGGATTATTCAGTCAAGGCCACTACGGTCTAACGAGTTTATTTATGCAAGTGTCACATGAATTTTGCCAAATGGCCTGTGGTGCTTTTTTAACATTAGTCAGTTTTTCAGCGATTTGGTTTCCGTTAAAAGTGACTGAAAAAGAATGGCTTATGTCGAATAAATATATTTTTGCAGGAATTTTACTTTCAATCACATCTGGTTTTTTCTGGATGCAGGCGCCAGATATCCATTTAGCTGAATTTGCTTTATGGATTGTGGGATCGTTAGCGGCTTTAGCTTCAGCTACGGGGCTTCGCTCGTCACATTATAGTGCTTCATAAAATCACGATGGTAGTCGTTTAAGTACGAATGCGAACGACTGCCTAAGCTTGCAAAAATATTCCAGGCGATAAACACTACCGCAGTAGTAGCTAAAATCAGATTCTTATTTTTATCCCAAGCTTTAAAGAAATAGCCCTGTGGTTTTAAGGCAATAAACAGCAAAATCGCTGGCAGACATAAAATAAAATGCCAGTGGTTAAATTCTACCGGTGATAACGATGCTGCCCCGACCACACCTAAGAATAATGAAAATAGATAGTGATCGATAAACGGACGTTCTTTAAATTCTTTTTTATACGTTCGGTACTGGCTATAGAAAAAGCGAAACGACAGAATAAGTGTTGCTAACGCTAACACCCACTTTAAGCCATGAAATAAATAATAAATTGCCGTTTTAAGCCAAACGATCGTGATCCAATCAAACGTAATTTCTGAAAAAATGTGGCGACCAAAATAAACTGATCCCATGCGAAAGAAATAAATGATCGCTTTAATCACTGGGTAAACCAGCACTAAGTTTTTACCTAAGAAAGTATCAGACGCTGGTTGAAGAACGGTTTCTTTGTGCGCCATTGTTTGTAAAAACCACGGAATTAATGACAGACCGATCACGAAAATACCAGAGGCTAAGCCTAAATAATTCACTTTGATTTTTTTTGTGAAGAATAAATATAAAAAGCTAATTCCTAAGATTAAGACTGAAAAATGCACTTGAAAGCAAAAACCCATGCCAACAGCCAACCAAAAACTTCCCCAGAATGATTTTGGATTTACGTTGAGTTGATAAAGACTCCACAGATGGATTGCTGAAAATAAAAATAAATAACCGGGATTATATAATTCAGACTGCTCGACTCTCCATGGGTTTAGCCAGAAGAAAATTACCAGAAGTAACGGATTAAAATTCGTATCTAGTTTGTAACCGATATGACGAAGAAAAAGATACGCCAGCAAATGGCACAGTAAAATCACCGCACAGGCAGCATATGGCGAAAACCAAACCATCATTGGCACCGCTGTGACTGCCGTTAGAAAACTTCCGGGTAAGGCGCCCATTTTGGTTGCGGCATTACCGTGATGAATCCACTCGCCTGTGGTTTTGATTTGCATCACTTTATCCATCAGCTGGGTGTTGTCGGTATGGATCATTAAGGTCTTAAACATCAATAGGCTTAAGGCGATGCCTACGACAAGTAAGAAAAGCTCAAGCTTGTTATGAAAAATTGATGTTTTACCCATAGTTATTACAAGACAAAGAATAATGTCTTTTACTTTCATCGGCAAGGGCTGTATCACCTCTAGAATGACTCACAAACCAGGCACTTTTCTTAATCTTTTCGTCGTTCAAATGAATTCTCATGAAATTATCTTAGAAGACTCGGATAAAAACGAATATTTTATGCCTTCTTCTGAGCAGTCTCACAAATTATCGGTGGGCGCTGAAGTTATGGCTATTTTATACACTGACGGAAGTGACCTATGGGCTTCAATGCGTCTTGAAAAACACGCCAATCACGACATTTCTGGTTATCAGCAAAATGATGAGGTTGATCTTTACGTGATTAAAGAAACCCCGCTTGGTTACAAATGCATTATTGACGGTGCTAAAATTGGAATGCTTTATAAAAACGAAGTTTTTCAAAAACTACAAACTGGTGCACAAATTAAAGGTTATATCGCCAAAATTCGTGAAGATCATAAGATCGATCTTTTATTACGAGCTCCGGGACATCACAATACGATGGATATCGGCGAAAAAATTATGGCTGAACTTAAAAAGGCCGGTGGTTTTTTAGCGATCAACGACAAAACAAGCCCTGAGAAGATTTACGAATTATTTGGTGCCAGTAAGAAGAAATACAAGATGGCTTTAGGTGGTCTTTATAAAAAGCGCCTCATCAGTGTTTCTGATGAGGGCATCTCTTTGGTTTAAATTATTTGATCATTTCTTCAAACGCTTTTGCTGTTTGAGGATCGTTGCCATCACGAGCAACCTTAATCAAGGTTTGCATATGTGGTGCAAATTCAGAATTTTTGATATCCAGCGCACGCACCGAATTCACTAACTCTTGAACATCTTTAAAACGTTTATCTTGGTAGTAAATGCTTAGAAGATCCACGTAAGCCGGAATAATATCGCGGCGAAGACTAATGGCTGTTTTTAATTCCTGAATAGCTAAGTCATTGCGGCCCTTGCGACGATAAACCCCTGCCACACTAATGTGATTATAAGGGTTGTTTGGGTAAACTTCGACAGCTTTTTTAAACGCTTGTAAACTACCCTCTAACATTTGCGGAACCATTTGCGAAAGCGACATGAATAATGTACCACGCGCACGCCACAAGTCAGATTTACGTTCATCCATTTTCACACAAGTGTCTGATGACTTAATAACTTCGTCGAAAAAGCCACGTTTTTTTGCTTCAGCTTGCGGACCAATTTCACGAATTGAGCGCACTAAGAAGTTATAATAAATATCTGCGCGAAAACACCAGTATTCGGCGTTACCTGGATTTTTACTGATCGCCGTTTCTAATAGCTCGTTGGCCTTATCGAAATTACCTTGGCTTACGAGTGCACGACGTGAATCGTTGTAATCCATGTCAGCGGTCCATACATTGCTAACTTTGAAGACGATAAAGGCTGCTAATCCAACTACAACTGTAGCTGCTGCCCAACGGCCCGCATTTGGTAACTTATTTTCAAGTGTTTTAGTTTTTTCCATATTTGCAAAGCTGAAGTTCATTGCCGGGAATAAATAAAAGAACATTAAAGTCGGAATGAAACTAAATGCCGTCATATGAGTTGCTAATAAAAAACCAAAGCCACCTAAAAGCGCTACCGTAAAAATGTAATCCGTCTCCCATTCTTTGCGGTATAAAATTTTAAAAACTGGAATAAACATTAAAACAATCAACACATCATGCGTAAAAAGGTAGTTGCAGGAAAC
>CAMLRE010000259.1 GCA_946482355.1 uncultured Bdellovibrio sp. | reverse complement strand
ACCTTGGTTATGAAATCCAATGTACGACATCGCGTAAAGGCGCTAAACGCTCTAAATTTTATTTCTTCGATGTCGGTGTAGCTAACGCTTTAAAAAATGATTTTAATCTGGAACACGATTTCGAAAAATCAGAAAGCTCATTAAAGCATTTCATTCTGCTGGAACTTATCGCTTACAAAAACTACCGCGCCCCGAACACGAAAATTGAATTTTGGTGTGACTACCAAGGTAATGAAGTTGATTTTTTAATTAACGATGAAGTAGCCATCGAAGTGCGCGCTACAAAATCTGTAAACGCGCAACACATGCGAAGACTAAAAAAATTCACGGCTAAATTTCCGGTGAAGAAATCTATTTTAGTCAGCCGCGATCCGCAAAGTTTAGATGTTGAAAACTTTTTAAAAGATCTTTGGCGCGGTAAAATTATTTAACCGCCCCAAAAATTAAAGCGAGATTAACGGTGCCGGTGATGGCAGCGGCAACTGATCCATATCTAGTGGGTATTGTACATTTTCTTTTGAACAGCTAAATGCAGCATCTCCACCTTTAACAACAGCTGTGTAAAAAGTTTGAGCCGCTAAACTACACTCAAAATTTAAGACGCCCGTGGTTTTGCAGATTTTTTTCATGTTCGTGAAAAACTGATTATCGCAGTCAGCTTTAGATTTATTATTTGTTGTTGGTTCGTGGTGATAACAAAGATCGTGAATAATGCAGGCTTTAAAGAATAAAGTTTTGTACTTACCTTCAGGGGCTGAGCAGCCATTGAAATACATCACTTGGCCCAATGAATTTGTTTGCTTACAAACTTCGCCAGCTCTAACGCTTCCTGTAGCAGGGCAAGTCCATTCTTGAACAACTTCTCCACCGGTTTGTACACAGTAGTTAACCAATTGTTGGTCGGCGAAAGCGGCTGATGTTACCGCCGTAATAGTTGCAACTAAAGTTAAAACTTTTTTCATCACCCTCTCCTTAGGGAATTTGTTCCATTGAAGTGGGATATCTGACACTATTTTTCATACAACGCCAAGACTCTTCACCTTTGAACCGAACTGCGCTGTAAAACATTTTGGCCATGCTTTTACACATAAAATGTTTGTTACCATTACGCTCATCCTGTTTGCAGATCTTTAACATATTATTTTTAAAATCCTCGTCGCATTCAGCGCGGGATTTACCACTCACTTTAGGTTCATTGTGGTAGCAAGAATCATGCACCAGGCAGGCTTTGAAAAAATAAATGCGGTAGCCATCCTGATTGTCGCTGTTACAGCCGTTAAAATACAAAGACTGCTGATCTTCATTTGTAAAACGACAGAACTCTTCTTTGCGAACTTTACCTGTTTCTGGACAAGTAAATTCGGTAATGAACTCACCGCCGATTTTTTTGCAATAATCCTGTAGGTATTGATTATGATGTCTGCCTGCCTGAGCTGAAGGCATAGCCAAGCCCAACACGGCCACTAGAGCCACTGTTAATTCCCTGATATTTTTCATGGCGCGGAATCTATGTTAAAAACTAGAGTAAGTAAACTAGTTAGTTATCAAATATTTCGTATTGCTCTAAGTGGTAGGTCGTTTCGATTTTAAAGGCAATTGAGTGCCCAAAGCGCTTTTCAAGGTGCTCTAAGGTTTCGTTTTCGACCTCATAAATCCAGTCTACTATTTGAGCATGACAGTGAATGATTAAATTACGTTTTGTGTTTTCAGTTAAACCCACTTCACGTTCGATTTCGCGGAAGATCTCGTTCGCAATCGTCGCTTTACGTTTAATATAACCTTTGCCATCACAGTATGAACAAGGCTCACACAGCGTTTTAACAAGGCTAGGGCGAATACGTTTACGGGTCATTTCGACCAGCCCAAGTTCAGACATAGAGGTCACATTGGTACGTACACGGTCTTTCTTAAGCTCTTCTTGTAAAGCTTGTAAGACCTGTTCGCGGTGAGTTTCTTTTTCCATATCGATGAAGTCGATGATGATTATCCCACCCACATTTCGAACGCGCAATTGGTGGGCAATCTCTTTTACGGCTTCTAGATTGGTTTTTAGAATTGTATCTTCTAAATCTTTTTTACCGACATAACTTCCGGTATTAACATCCACCACCACTAAAGCTTCGGCTTCATCAACAACGATATAACCACCGGATTTAAGCCAAACTTTTCGCTCTGTAGCACGAGAGATTTCTAGATCCACATCGTAAAGATCAAATAACGGTTTTTTCTCGTTGTAGAAGATGATGTTTTGTTTGTACTTCGGCATTAACTGCGTCACAAACTTTGAAACTTTTTTATAAACTTCTTCGTCATCAACCCAAACAGTTGTGACTTCTTCATTCATTAAATCACGAAGTGCGCGAAGCTCGACATCGATTTCGGCATGCACTAAGCCTGCTGTTTTTTTCTTTTCGTAATTTTTTTGAATTTCTTTTCCTAAACGATCTAAGTATTCGATATCTGAACGAAGAGACTCTTCAGTAGCGCCTTCGGCAGCAGTTCTTACGATCACCCCGCCGGTTGGATTAATTTTTTGCACTAATTTTTTAAGACGTTCTTTTTCGCCTTCTTCTTCAATTTTTCTGGAAATACCAACATGTTTTACATACGGCATGTACACGACACCACGGCCTGGAAGCGAAATATGCGTAGTGATGCGCGCGCCCTTTGTGCCTAGTGGATCTTTTGCCACTTGCACCATGATGTGTTGGCCTTCTTTAATTAAATCCTGAATCGGCGTTTTGATATCACGCGAGCCGCGGTGATCTTGGTTATCATCACCTGATTTATGCTCGTGATCGTCTTCGTCAGCAAAAAATTCTTTGCCTTCTTCAGTTAAAATATCGCCCACGTAAAGAAAGGCTGCTTTCTCTAGACCAATGTCGACGAAAGCGGCCTGCATACCTGGAAGTACTCTAGTTACGATCCCACGGTGAATTGTCCCGACCCAAGTCGGTGAAGATTTACGTTCAACCTTTAAGTCCATCAGAATCCCCGACTCGACGTAGGCCACGCGTGTTTCTAACGGTCGAACATTAATTAGAATTTCTGCTGCCATAATGGGACTCCTAGACGATTCGCCTGTTAACTTCACAGACAGTTTTACCGAATAATATTTTGTTAAGCAATGTGAGGATAATAACATGGCTACAATTGATGATCTATTTCGATTAATGGTTGAGCAAAAAGCTTCGGATTTGCACGTGACAAGCGGCGCACCTCCGTATCTTCGTGTTCACGGGATGATGTCGCCACTGAATTACCGTCAATTGACAAGCCAAGACGTACAAGGCTTGATCTTCGAAATCTTAAATGAAAAACAAAAGAAAGCTTTCGTAGAAAAATGGGAGTTAGATTTCGCTTACGTTCTTGAAGGCGTGGGGCGTTTTCGTTGTAACATCTTCATGCAGCGTAAAGGCTTAGGCGCTGTGTTCCGTACGATTCCTGAAAAAATTAAATCAGCGACAGAGTTAAATTTACCACAAACTATTGTTGACCTTGTTGAACATGATCGTGGACTTGTGCTTGTCACGGGCCCGACAGGTTCTGGTAAATCAACAACACTTGCTGCGATGATTCAACATATCAATGCCACTCGTGAAGCGCATATCATTACGGTTGAAGATCCGATCGAGTTCGTACATCCAAATTTAAAATCATTAGTGAATCAACGTGAGGTTGGAGCACATACAAAATCTTTCTCGAACGCATTAAAAGCCAGCTTACGTGAAGACCCGGATATCATTCTGGTGGGAGAGCTGCGTGACTTAGAAACTGTTTCGTTAGCCTTAACAGCTGCAGAAACTGGTCACTTAGTTTTCGGTACTCTTCACACGAACTCAGCTGTTAAAACAATTGACCGTATCATTGACGTTTTCCCAGCAGCGCAACAAGCACAAATTCGTGCCATGTTATCTGAATCATTACGCGGAGTTGTGGCGCAAACACTGTTCACGCGTGCGGATAAAATGGGTCGTGTGGCGGCTTTTGAGGTTCTAAAAGGAACTCGTGCCGTTGCGAATCTAATTCGTGAAGGTAAAAATCACCAAATTCCATCGATTATGCAAACCAGTGCCAGCCAAGGTATGGTTCTGTTTGAAAAATACTTGGATGATCTTGTGAAAAAAGGTCTTATCCTTGATGCAGATGCACGCTCTTTCTTAGGCAAAGAGACACCAAACACAGGTGGCGGCATCACTCCAACTGGAAAAAAAGTTGCTTAACACATAGATCGGATGTCAAATTGAAGAATGACATCCGATTTAAAAAA
>CAMLRE010000258.1 GCA_946482355.1 uncultured Bdellovibrio sp. | reverse complement strand
AGTTGCACGACGATTTTATGACCTTGGTCTGGACTGGACGCTCTTAGAAAAACCAGATACGCTTATATGATCATGAGTCATGCGCAGCAAAAAACCAAAAAACGCTTCGTTTTAACGATGCGAAACCAAAAAGGCCAAGTAGGCATTTTTGTTGCGCTTATCTTTCAGGTGATCTTCGTTTTTTTTGCGATGCTTGTGAATGTGGGATTAGTAGTTCACCACAAAATTAATTTACAGCAATCAACTGACTTAGCGGCTTATTACGGGGCCATGAAGCAGGCCGAAATGATGAACATGATGGCGCATGTGAATTATCAAATTCGCCAAGCTTGGAAATTATTTGCCTGGCGTTACCGCGTGTTAGGTACTTTTGGGGTTGAGCAAAACAATCGTCCTAACGCTGATGGAAGTCCGGCGGTTCCTATTCAGTTTCCTGTGTCGTGGGCCGGAACCAAACAACCAAAATATAATCCGCCGTCACAAAGCTTTGCTTGTCCGAATATGCCAAACGGTGTTGCGAACGGAATCACTATTACGGATGTTCCATTTATGTGTATGGGGCACAACGGATTTGCTGACTGGATTTCAGGAAACAACTCAATGTCTGAAACCTACTGCAAAATAAACTGCAATGCTCTTGATTCGTTAGGTGGAAGTGCATTTACGATTAATGCCGTTCCATCTGTAAACACAAGTTGTATTGCCGGAAACTGCTTGGGTGCTTCAATCGATAAAGCCATCGAGCAGACCAATAATATTCTACTTAATACTTGTAATAAGCTGGGTCCGATCACAACACAGATGTTAGCTCTGTACTACGGCAACTACATTAAAGATACTGGCAATCGTAAAAATTTTATTTGGATGATGGCAAAGAATCTGGGTTTACCAGAAGACGAGATGCTTGATATCGACGGTAACAAAGTGATTACCGGAGTAAAAAACACGTTAAAAAATAATTTAACTGAAGCCAATGCTACATCGCTCAAAGACGAAGCCATTGTGGCTTACAATGGTGTTAAAGCTCAGGGTGGTGGAACTAGTTTTGCCGAAAGAATGTTAAATGAAATTACCTTTCAACGGTTGATGTTTTATTTAATCGATTGTGAATACACGAATATTAATGCCCAAGGAGCCGGTGATTCTTCAATTAGAATTAAGCCGCTTTACGTACCTGGCACTAACGACTTAGATGCTAACCTTAAAACTAATTTGCAATACATTATGAGTGCGGCAGGTATTCAGGGTGTATCAGACTTGTTTGCATTGAACTCAGAAAAAGTAAATACGATTGGTTATGAAAAAAATCCGTGGATTCAGGTTTATTACGGAGTAAAAGCGACGAGTGAACCAAAAATTCCATTTCTACCTTTAGCCAAAATTAAATTGCATGCGGTTTCTTTTGCGAAACCTTTCGGTGGAACAATGGGCCCCTGGTATTATAAAAAATGGCCGTCTGGAAGTCCAAAGAGTGGTAACGGAGATGATTTGACTGATCGTACAGATCAAAATCTTCCGGTTAAAACTATTGCTAGTTATCCGGCAGCTCCGACATTAAAAGGTGTGCGCGAATTTCTACCGAATTACTCAACTTACGTTGGCGATGTTTATTCAAATGATAGTGCATCACAAGATCCCAACAACAAAGGTGGGTTAGCTAACACTAAAATCGTTGCGTTTTATCATACTTTGCTTGCGAATAAATATGGCGTAGGTAATATCGCACCATCTTCTTCTGATAAAACACAAGAACCTAAGATGGGAACTTTTCATGATAAGCCAGATAAATGGCCTAAATACAGTGAGTGGTATCATCTAAATAGTGCGTTAACTTCTCCCGAATATGATTCGTTGGCGGTTGATAGATTACCTGGGCCGAAAAATACTTATATGCGCGATATCGAACTTTCAGTCGTTTCGCCTAATCAGTTTGATGCCACATATTACTCGATCGATCCTGAGTTTGCTCAAAACTATATTGACCGAATGACCAAAGGCGATGCTATGCAAAAGATAAAATCAGCTACTGGTACGGCGGATGAAATAGCATTTCCTACTGATTTTGGAAATAGCGGCGGAACCGCAATTAATGGTATGCCGAGATCGCCATACTTCAGTGTTCGAAATCAGATGCAGGTTACAAATGAATTATTTAAAAAAGCTAAAGACGACATCATCAGCCGATACGGTAATGGCTATAGCGAGATGCTGTTTGCGCTTGATGTGCTTGCTACTAAACAGTCATCACTTCTTACTGGGTGGACATTTTTAAACTTAACTGCTGATGGATATAATTCTTTTCCAAGCTCTGAAAAAACAGGTGGTAAGTACACTATGTTATTTGGTACTTGTGATCCTGCGCTGAATCCATGGACAGATTCTTACTTGGCGCCAAGTCTTGTAGATGCAGAATTACCACCGACACCGGGTAACTGTGTCAGTGGCGGTCGTGTGGGTTATTCGGTAAAAATCATTTCAAGCCAAGTTCTTCGCGGAACGGGTGAAGCCTTTCAAAATCTTGGCGGCAGTGGCATAGGTGGACCGATTCAAAATCCGGTTTCAGAAGACTTTTTACGCTTCTAAATAAAATTTATTTTATTTTTCTCAAAACAAAACATATTTATTTATGTTTACTCACGATTGAACCGATCAGAAAAAAATGGGAATGAAAGCACTGTGTGTCGTTATCACTTTTCTTTTTGCGAACTTCGCCTTCGCGCAGAGCTTCTATACAACCTGTACACCTTTACCGTCTTCACCTACGGCTGCCGATATTAACGCCTACAATACTTGTGTTGCAAATAATCGCGCTTCGGCTCAGAGCTCAGGTACGGCTGCAGCCCAATCATTTACGCTAAATGGATCAACTGTAGTGGCACCAACAAGCGGAAGTGCAGAACAGAATAACATCTATAACCAGAATGCAATTATTAACAGTGCTGCACCAACAGCGCTCACAACAGAACAGCTAACGGCTGTTTCAGTTACAGCGACAGGCGCCGCCGCGGCGCTTGGGCAAAGCATGAGAGCTAATACCGAAGGTGAAACGACTTACTTGGTAACTTCTGAAGGTACGCTGGCCGAAGGCTTGGGTAAACTTTCTTTGGCAGGAGAATGTGCCTCGGTTTCTTCGTCAGGATGTTACAATCAAAGATCAGAACTTTACGCTACAGGGGCTGCTTATCTTTTAGCTCAAAGACAAGCGCAGGATCAAGCGGGCCAACACCAAAACGCCCGCACGATTGCATGTAATGCAAAAAATCAGATCAGCTCAGATCAAGAAAACTGTGGCAGTGCTTTGGATAATGCTCTTGCCGGTTTAAACGGAAGCGTGCTGACATCTATGTCTGGAATTACTGTGACAGTAGGCCCTGCAGTGACTTCTGCGCCGTTAAGTACGATTGTTTACGATGCTTTGACAGGTGCATGCAGTCCGCCCACTGCGCCGGCTTGTGTGAATTTATCACGTAATGTGGTTCCGTTATCTACACAAATGCAGCAGACAGTTCGCGAAATTTTAAAACAACGATACGGAAAAACCGGAAGCGTTACAGCGACAGCTCAAAGTTTATATTCAATCAATAAAGATGGATCAATTTCAGTTAAAGGCGATGGCATTTATTCGCCAATGGATTTTTTAGATTCTAAAAAAATGAAAGCTAAAGGTTTGTCAGATACTTTTGCGCAGAATCTTACAAAAAATGTAGCCTCGTGGATGACGGCAACGGCAAGCTCCGCGATGCCTGCAGTTGCCGGCACCTCAGGCTTAGACATTGCCGAATCACCGTTTACTATTGCAGCCTTAGAAATGCAGAAATCTATGACGGCTCCATCTGCTGGGCAAAGTACAGAAGATGCAAATGCGGATCGTGAACCAGCTTCTTTAAGAAAACAATTAGGCTCAGAATTTATCGGTGTTGCTAAAGACGATATTTTTAAAATTATTAACCGCCGCTACAAAAGCGAAGAAAAAGAAGATTTTTTTTACTAACCACCAGTGATAACTAATCTAAAAATGATTTTTTATTTTTCTCAAAATAAGACACTCAGTTCGCACTGGATCAAAGTTGTAAAAACCATCTTAACAAATTTAAGTTTCTAGACTTTTGGGCCGATATAAAGAGTAGTCAGGGGGAACTGTGACTAAAAATCATATCCTTATTCAAAGTGTCGCACTTGGTGTATTACTAATGCTTTCGCCGTTCGCAAAAGCTGCTGATGGCGTAAATCGTTCTCAAGTTGAATACTTTAATAAACTTTATAAAAGTCAGTCTCCGAAATGCTTCG
>CAMLRE010000257.1 GCA_946482355.1 uncultured Bdellovibrio sp. | reverse complement strand
TAAAATCTTTAGCCCAAGCCGGAGAAGGTAGTTTTTATTTTGCTTCATTTGATGGAAGCCACTTAAAGCAAATCGCCGAAGATGTGAGCCATTACGAAAAAGCGTTGTTTGATTCATCAATGGTTGTTCAATACGACGAAAAGTTTGCTTACCCACTTTCTTTAGGCATAGTTATTTTATTATTCAGTTTATTAATCTCAGATCGCAGAAAAGAACCGATTATGTGGAAAGGGCGTTATGAATACTAAGTCCTTTTTAATTATTTTATTGGCGGCTGGTTTAGCTTTCGCGCAAGTTGAAAAAGAAGAAATCGTTGAAACAGCACCGGCTGAATCAGCTGGTGAAAAGTACTCTGATGAACGCACTGTAAAAAAAGATCAAGCAGGTGCCGAAGAAAAAGCTTCAGCCGATAAATCAGCTAATACAAGCACAGTCGCTGAAACAAAAAAGCCAGTTACAAAAGCTAGTGATAAGCTGCCGTGGCCAAATTTAAGTTCTTTATGGTACGACTATAAAGCTCGCAATGCACTTCAGGATAGAAACCCTGAAATGGCGATGGAATACGAATTAAAAATTTTAGAAAACGAGCCAAACTCGGTTCAAACGCATTCTAACTTAGGTATCGTGTTTGATTATCTTCAGAAAAAAGATGAATCAGGGCAGTCATTTGATAATGCTTTAGAATTATTAGAACGCTACAAAGACCAATTAACGCCGTCTGATATTTTTCAGATTTATTATAACATAGGGCTTCGCTTTCAAAACGCGAAAGAAACTGAAAAAGCTTTAGAGTATTACCAAAAAGCTTTAGAAATTAATCCAGCGTCGATGGAAACAAAACACAATATCGAACTTTTGATTCAGCAGCAGCAAGGTGGCGGCGGCGGTGGCCAGGGTGAAAATCAAAACAAAGATAAGCAAGGTAAGCCTGATCAAGATCCTAAAGAAGGCGATGATAAAGATAAAAAAGACAAAGATCAAAATCAAGATCGCCAGCAGACTTCAAAATATAAACCGCGCCCTTATCAAGGCGATAAATTAAGTGAAGCTGATGTTAAAAAGATTTTAGGCGAATTATCGCAACAAGATAAAAAGATTCGCGCAAATTATAATAAAAAAGACCGTAAAGAGGATAAAAATGCAAAAGATTGGTAGTCTATTCCTCGTTTTATTTTTTCAATTGTTAGTTATAAGTGCTTTTGCTGCTGATTCGTTAAAAGTTGAAGTTCAACCAGAATCAGTGGGTTTAGGCGACACTGTTCAAATTTATTTAACGGTGCAGTCTTCAGATGATTTTGAAATGGCTGACCCGAAAGTTCCAGCAATTGATGGGTTAAAGCTATTACAGGCGCAAAATGCCGGACAATCTTCATCAACGCGCATGAACTTTGTAAACGGTAAAACAGATTTTCAAAAAACGGTTTCACAGCAGTTTGTTTTTGTTTACGAAGCAACAAAGCCTGGAATCGTGATGATTCCGTCATTCACTGTTGAAGTGAATGGTAAACAAATGATGTCGGCGCCACAAAAGATGTCGGTTTCACGCGAAAGTCAGCAACAACGTCAGCAGCAGCGTCCAAACGTTGCGGGGCGCCCGAATTTTCAAGATGATGACCCGTTTGCAGATGAAGACGATATGTTTTCACAACTGATGAAACAACGTCAAAAAATGTTAGACGAAGTTCAGCGCCAAATGGGCGGGCAAGGTTTTGGTGGCGGTGGCCGCGGTGGCAGCCCTAATTTTAATCCTGGTTTTGCGCAGCCGAATCAAATTCCTTCACGTACGATTGAAGGGTTAAATACCAACGAAGCTTTTTTTATTTTATTAGATGTTGATAAAAAACAAGTTTACGAAGGTGAACAAATCACAGCCACTTGGCATATCTACACACGCGGTAATTTAGAATCATTAGATCGCGCAAAATTTCCAGATTTAAAAGGTTTTTGGAAAGAAATTATCGAAGAAGTGCCCTCACTGCAATTTACTGAAGAGCAAGTAAACGGTGTGATGTATCGTAAAGCCTTATTAGCAGCGCATGCGCTATTTCCGATTAAGCCAGGTAAAACAACAATCGATGAATTTAAAATTAAAGCTAAGGTGCGCTTACCGACACAATTTGGTTGGGGTTCAGCGCAAGAGTACACAAAATCATCTAAACGTTTAGAAGTCACTGTTCTACCACTTCCGCAAGAAGGTAAACCGTTAACTTTCTCAGGCGCTGTAGGGCAGTTTCAAATTCAAACACAAGTTGATGGAACGTCGTTTCCAGCAGGGCAGCCGATTTCTTTACGCGTGCGTTTAGAAGGTCAAGGTAATGCTAAAGTGATCGAGCTTCCGGCGATTCAGTGGCCTGAAAACTTAGAAGTTTATGATACAAAATCTGAATCAAAATTTTTCAAAGATGGTTTAAGTTACAAAGAATTTGAAATTTTAGTGATTGCAAAACATCCGGGTGAAGTGAAAATTCCGCAAATTAATTTTTCATATTTTGACCCGACGTTAAAACAATACATCACAAAATCGACTGAAGAATTTAAAATTACAATCACTGAGCCTGTTAAGGGTTCGACATTAGCGCCACTTAAAGCCAGTGATAAAGCAGCTGCTGAAAAAGCCGCTGAAGAAAAAATCTTTTTACCGATCACAGAATTATCTTCGTCATGGGTTCCGTGGGGTGATGTGAAATTGCCGGTGCTGATTGTTGTAACACTGGGTGCAATTTTTACGGTGTTAGGACAATTTTTGTTAGCTCTTAAAAATTTACGTTTAGCGCCGCAATTATCTTTTAAAGTTGAAACGAAAATGAAAATTTTAGAAGGTGCCGTAAAAAATAAAGATTACAAATTATTCGGTGCTGAAGCGATCAACTTACTTTACTTGGTGACAGCGCATTTAGCGCAAGAAGAAAGCGCTACACAGGATTGGGCCGCCTTATTTTACAAGATGCCTGAAAATTATCGTCAAAGTTACGAGAAGAAATTAAACGAATTATTTGATTATTTTCAGATGGTGGGTTTCGCTCCGGAAACCGTGCGGGAACAGGCTCTTAGTCGTAATTCGGCAGAAGAAATGTTCAAGGAATTAAAGCTGACATCAAATAAAATCGTGTCTGAATTGCCGTAAATTGGCATAGTGAAAATTAGCAAAGTTTACTCTTGAAAACGTGATGTATCACTTGTAGCCTTAAATTTTACGGGGAGATACAAGTGAGACTAACGTCTAGTATGATTTTGACAGCATTATTATGTGTTTCATTTGGTTGTGCGACCAAACCGTCATCAACACCTTCTGCAAATTTAGGCAAAGAGTACGATCAAAACGGTGACTTAGAAAAATTCCGTGTGCAAGAAAGCGAAAAAGCTTCTGCAAAAACTGCTGAAAACCAAGAATTAGAAACGATTCCTACAGAAATTAACGAAAAAGTAGAAATGTGGATCAAGTACTTTCAAGGTCGTGGTCGCCCACACATGGAAAGATACTTAGCCCGTTCAACTCGTTATGAAGCGTTAATGAAAAAAGTTTTACGCGATAACAAGTTACCAGAAGATTTATTCTACATTGCTTTAATTGAATCAGGTTTTTCATCTTCTGCTAGATCACACGCATCAGCAGTAGGGTACTGGCAATTTATCCGCGGTACAGGAAAACGCTACAGCTTAGACATCAACAAAATGGTTGATGAACGTCGCGACCCAGTTTTAGCTACACAAGCCGCTGCTGAATACTTCAGAGATTTATATTCAATTTTTAATTCATGGTATTTATCAATGGCAGCCTACAACGTAGGTGAAGGCCGCGTGATCAAAGCCGTAAGAAAATACAAAACAAAAGATTTCTGGGAACTTTCACAAAATCGTAGAGCGTTACCAACAGAAACAGACAATTACGTACCAAAATATATCGCTGCTAAATTGATCGCAAAAAATCCAGATAAGTACGGATTTGAAGGCATCGATTACATGACACCGATTGAATTCGATCACGTAACATTAAAAGAGCCAGTAAACTTAAGAATGATGGCCGAAAAAATGAACTTTAACTACGAAGATTTCAAAGATTTAAATCCAAAATTTAAAGGTGAAATCGCTCCGTTAGATAAAGACAACACATTAAGCCTAAGAATCCCAGCAGGCACAATGGAATTAGCGATGACAGCAGCTTCTACATCAGTAGCCAGCATCGTAGATTTCGTACCTGACCAAGTAGAAACACAATACTACAAAGTAAGACGCGGCGATAACTTAGGTTCAATCGCAAGAAGATACAGAACAACGGTAGCCTACTTACGCGAATTAAATGATTT
>CAMLRE010000256.1 GCA_946482355.1 uncultured Bdellovibrio sp. | reverse complement strand
CACGTTTACCTAAAAAAGCTTCAGACATATTAAACACTAAATCAGGTTTTTGTTCGCGCACGATTTTTAAGAAAGGTTCAATATCATCGTGAATGCCGAACGGAATCACTTGGTGACCTAGTCTAATCAAGGTGTTTTTCACATCTTTTTCAGTTTTCCAATCCGGCGTATTCCAGTATTCGCCATACTGCTCAGGAGCTATCTTTAATGATAAATCAAATAGAAGTACTATCTTAAGTGATTTCATAAGTTACGCCTCTCTTTTAAACTTTCCGGTGAATAAATAATTCTTAACCAGACTCGTAAGAAAGCTTGCTACTTCCATCGTAGTCTGGTTTTCAGATTTTCCTAGTCTTAAATGAAGTTGTGCGCAGCGATCGGTGAGACGTTTAACTAACGCATCAATTGTGAATTTGCGCTCATGCGTTGCCCAGGCCACTGTGGCCACAATATCTTTCTTATGGCGTTTCATGAACCTGCGCGCTGAGAATTCAGATTTTAACGCCGTATCGCCGTTAAAAATAGTTTTAAGATCAGTGTCATAAAAATCAGGATATTCATCGGCGTTTTCACGACGACGTTTTTGGTAATATTTCTCTAAAGTCGAAGTCAGATTAGCGACGTTACTTGGAACACGGCCTTTTTCGGCGGTGTTTCTAAGTTTCACACTTTCTTTGGCTAATGATTCCATGTAATTCAATTTTTTCAAAGCGCCAGGCCATTTGCTGTATTCTTTTCTCCAGTCAATGTTGGGCGATAACCACACGGCAAAAGTTTCAGCAAAGTCTTCATCAGGATGAGCTTGGGCGTACCAACGCTCTAAGTGTTTCACATAACCTTTTGAAAAAGGTTGGGGGCGGTAAGTTTCAGGGGCGTAGTCTTTATCGGGCGAGCCAAAAACCTGGCTCCATTTTTTTCTTTTTGAAAATTTATAACAGTGGTCAAAGCAGTGACCGGCTTCGTGACGAAGAAGTTTCATAAAGTATTCAGGATCGCCACCTTCGATCTCTAACATTTGCGATTTTTCTAAATGTTTAAGACGGGTATTGGCTAAATAAAAAGGAACAGCGATCGCGTTCATACCTTCTGGGCTAAACCATTCATCACCAAAGAAAATTTGTGGTCGAAACGTAAGGCCTTTAGCCTCAAGTTCAGAATAAAGCTGATTAATATAATCCTGAATTTCTGTTTCAGAAATATTGAGCGCGATATTTTTAAAACGCAGTTTTAAAATATCAGAATCTGATAGTTCAGCTAATTCTTCAGCCTTAATAGTCTTCGATGACATACATAAACCTATCGGCAAGTCTCACTTTGATATTGAGCGCTGTGCCATTGATCAGGTCTATGGTTTTAATCTAAAAGTCTAGTCCCTGATCTGTTTTTTTAAATCACGAATAATATCTTCTAAAATCTTAATGGTGTGCTTCTTCTGTGTTTTCTCAGTTACACTCCATTTATCTTTATCAGCGCGCTTATGGGCGAGTTTAAACTTTAAACCCGTCAGTGACGTCGAGTAATCGTTAGCATTAAGTTTTGTTACATTTTGATGAGCTAAGATATACCAATGGTATTCGGTTCCCACAGGTACGCCGCTGCCTTTAGGGGCTTTTCCTTTACGGCGTTTGGTGACGTTATAATTTATTTCCCACTGATCCGGTGTGATTTTTTTCTCGGTCCAAACGCCAGCATCGTAATTCCACTTATGACCGCGGCCGATTTTCATGCCTGTATAGCGCTGACCTTCAAAATCTTTAAATTCGTTGTAGGTCTGTGCGTAATTTTTCTTTAACGCTGTAATTTCTTTTTTAGATGTTTTTTTGTAAGCGCGTTGTCCCACATAGCCTCGTAAGTTTAATACTTCATTAAACTTACAATCTGCGCGCCAAATTTATAGAAAATTTATTTGCAATCTAAGCCTGGCTGATCAGCCATATCTTTAAAATTAAAATAAGCCTTAACATTTAAGTCATTGATAAATAATTGGCCTGTGTAGTGTGAAAATTCGCCTTCAATCACTTGAGGGTAAAGACGTAAGTAAACACCTTCAGCATCGCCACGAAGATTAATATCTGTCGTGTAAACTTCAGGAGTGATGCGCACGTTTTTATTTTCGTAAACTTTAACATCGTACTTATACACTGAAATCGTTGCCGTAAAAGACAGAAATCCGATAAAAGGGCTTAGTGGGTTTACAGATCTTGGAAAATCAACCACAACCGTGTGAATTTCGCTTTTCGCCGTTGAACAATTTAAGGCTTTAACTTCAGCCGCAAAAGTTTTTGTCGTAAATACAGTTGCTAAAATAACGAATAATAAACGCATAAATTTCATAGGCGTTTTTGTATGCTGACAATAGGTCTGTGGCAATATGAAGAAAATGTAAAATTCTAGTTAAAACTTACTTGAGAATCAGGACTTGAGCACTAAATGGTCATTCTTTAAACTTATCTCTAAGAGGAACCCATCATGCTAAAAAAACAGTCTATTATCGCAGCCATTTCATTCACACTTTTATGCTCGTTTGCTCAGGCTGAAGACCGTGGGCAAGGGCGCCTATTTATTGGTTCAACACAAGTTGACCCTAAAGACGTTAATGACGCACTTGAAGCCCAGAGCATGAAAAAGCTGGATATGATTAACCAAATGGGTGTTGAGATCACTTTACCGGCTTTAAAAGTTCTTCAAGCCGGCTTTCGTTATACGCATCGTTTAGTTAAAGAGGAAGAAGCTACGCCAAACCCGGCCACTGATTATAACACCGATGTCACTCAACAGGTTTTTGCCGGTGTTGTGCGTGCACCAATTACCAGTCGCGATTATTTTAAATTTGATGTGCTTGCCGGCGCAGGAGCTGCAAGCACTGAAGTTAAATTAAAAACGGGCACTGTTGATGGATCGTTAGATAAAAAAGGTTTTTCGTCACCGATGGCTTTTGCCGGTGCTTCGGTGGCTTTTGGTTATAAAAGTTTCTTTTTCACCATCGAAGGTGGATATGAATATAATAAAGTTTCAGGAATGAAAGCCACAAATATCAATAACGCCGTTGAAGATATGGATCTTTCAGGAAGTTATTTAGTTGTTGGTTTACTTTTTGATAACGTTCCTGTTTTTACGAAATAAATTAAAGCTCTTTGATTCCTAATTTTTGACGTAAGTCATTGTTCTTTAAAAACTGTTCAGCCAAACCTTGGGCGCAAGTTTCAAGGGCCGCGCCATTTGAACTTGTTGTGTCTAAAGCAAAATTTGATCCGCTGCCAGTCACTGAAATAGTGCCGTGATAAAAAGGAGATTTATCACGTGCCGAAAAAATATCAAATGCCATTTCAATTTCGCAGTTGGATTTTTCTAAAGTTATACTTTCATTGCTTTCAAAAATTTTAACTTTTTTCACGATACCACGAATTGAGTAGGCAGGGTTTGCAGAGCCTTCAACGCCGTGTTTGGCTAATCCAGAACGAAATCTGTTTTGAATATAGTCTTCAACAGGAATATCTAAATAAATTGGGGTGTCGGTGTTTCGGATACCAGTGCTAGCCACACCTAGTTTAGTTTTATCAGAGCGCTCATCCTGAAACTTTAAAACATTTAAGTTTCCTTTATATTTTGTAATTGAAGTGTTTTCGCCTGCAGCTACAGGAAGAGGTTTTAGTTCGTTGCTATTTAGAACAATGTTTTTTTGAGCGCAGCCAGCAAGTAACATAAGAGCTAATCCAATTTGTAAACGCATGATAATTCCTTCTTTTCAACAGTCTAAACGTTTAAATGTGAGACGACTTTAGATTTGTACCGAAAATCTCGATGAGTAAATTATGAATCACTTATCTAAAATTTCAATTTTATTTTTTGCGTTAACTGTTTCTTCGTGCGGCTTAAAAGTTGTAAATCCTGAAGACGAAAAAAATAAAGGCACGATGGCCGTTGACTGGTCGGCGGGAAAAATCGTAGCCACTTATACTTGTAAACTATCGGGTATTGGAAAAACGTATCGAGCGATCGGGAAGTCTGAAGAAGAAGCTACTACCGAAGTAGTAGCTCAATGTCGTAGCGGAACAATTATCAGCATCTGTAACAAAGATAAAGTTACGTGCTGGAAAAACTAGTTTACGCCAAACGCGTGCTGTAGTTGCGCACGACCTTCTGGATCAGCGTCACCTAATTTTTTACCTTCGTTAATAATAGATAAGCGCACATCAGCGCTGACACCATTTAAGCCCCAAACTGTATTTACAATCGTGGCTGCATTTTGTGGGCTACAGCCAGAAAAAGCTAACATCATACCAAATACAGAAGGGCCGCGGTGTTTTTGACCA
>CAMLRE010000255.1 GCA_946482355.1 uncultured Bdellovibrio sp. | reverse complement strand
TCCTCTGGTTTGCCTTGAGGCAAAAGAAGGATACGGAATTACCCGTATACTTTAAAACCGCTAGTGACCTCCTATAAATAATAAAGAGTCAACTCGAACCGCGCCTACACCATGTAAACGGGTTTCGCCTCATAAACGGTTAAATATTTTATTTATCGCATCGTCACTTCGGTGCTTTATCGTTATGATCGTAAATTCGCTTCATATAACGTCCCTCCCAATGAACTAACAACTGACCCAGGTTGACTTGGCCTTACGACCTTTACCCGGCATACGTTAGTAAGCTTACAAAGCTTAGTGATCTTGTATGAATCTAGAATAGCCCGGGTGCGAATTGTATTTCCAATTTTTTTTGATTAATCTCAAAAAAGCATATAAAACGTCTCAAAATAATTAATCGTTTTCTTAGGAATAAATATGGTCGCTTTTAACGCCGTTACAAAACAAGTTGGAACAAAAATTCTGTATTCGAATGGTTCATTTCAAATTAACCCCGGCGATAAAATCGGGCTGGTAGGCCCAAACGGCGCTGGTAAAACGACGATCTTTCGTTTGATCATGGGTGAAGAAACTCCAGATGCGGGAACAATCTCAAAACCTGAGCGCGTGCGTATTGGTTACTTCTCTCAAAATATCGAGAACATGAAAGGCCGTTCAGTGTTAGCAGAAGTGCTTGCATCAGGTGGCTTAGATAAAATCGTTGATCAAATCAAACACTACGAAGAGCGTTTACAAGATCCAAATCTTGGCGAAGACGAGATGATGGACGTTGTAGAAAAATACGGCTTGTTACAAGAACAATTCGAAGCAGTAGGTGGCTACGATGTAGAACCGCGTGCAGCTGCGATCTTAGGTGGTCTTGGTTTTTCTAACGAAGATATGCAAATGGATATCGGGCAGTACTCGGGCGGTTGGAAAATGCGTGCTTCGTTAGCGAAGAATTTATTATTACAACCTGATGTATTACTTCTCGACGAGCCGACGAATCACTTAGATGTGGAATCGATCGTATGGCTTGAACAATGGATTAAAGAATTTAAAGGCTCAGTGCTAATGACTTCGCATGATCGTGATTTCATGAATCGTCTTTGTTCAAAAACAATCGAGATCGCCAATAAGCAAGTGACTGTATACGGCGGAAATTATGATTTCTACGATAAAGAACGCCAGATCAGAAAAGAACAATTGATTGCAGCGGCGAAACGCCAAGAAGATATGTTAGCTAAAGAAGAAGAGTTTATCGCTCGTTTCGCAGCTCGTGCTTCGCATGCGGCACAAGTTCAATCACGTGTTAAAAAATTAGAAAAAATTGATCGTATCGAAATTCCACCAGAAGATCGCGCGATGGATTTTATCTGGCCAGAACCACCTCGTGGCGGTGAGGAAGTTGTTAAGTTTGAAAAGCTGAGCAAAACTTATCACTTAGCCGATGGCCGTGATAAAAACGTATTTAACAATGCCACAGCGTTAGTAAAACGTTTAGACCGCGTAGCTGTTGTGGGTGTGAATGGTGCCGGTAAATCGACATTATTAAAAATTATCACTAAGCAAACTGAAGCCACTTCGGGAACTTGTAACGTAGGGCCTTCGATTCAGTTAGGTTATTTTTCTCAAAATAGTTTAGATTTATTAAATCCAAACAACACGATCTTACAAGAAGTTGAACAACGTGTACCGAATGCTTCGATGGGTTCTATTAAATCTTTATTAGGCGCTTTCTTATTCTCTGGCGAAGAAGTCGAGAAAAAGATTTCGATCTTATCGGGTGGTGAAAAATCACGTGTGATTTTAGCGTGTATCTTATCGCAACCAGTGAACTTCTTAGTGCTGGATGAGCCTACGAATCACTTAGATATCAAATCACGTGAAGTTTTACTTAAAGCGATCAAAGAATTTCCGGGAACAGTAATGATGGTATCCCATGACCGTTTCTTCTTACGCGAAATCACAACACGCGTGTTTGAAATCGATAAGAACCACTTAACGACTTACGATATGACATATCCTGAGTACGTTGAGCGCGTTCATCATAACTAAAATTTAGAATTTAAATTTGGTTCTTAAAATGCAAAAAAGCGAGATAGCTTACGCCATCTCGCTTTTTAAGGCTTTTGCATCTCCGTCCGAGAAAGGAGATCCGAATGCCGTATTTCATCCAAGTAATGAAGTATCGACAGAAACGAGACAAACTTAAACGGGCTTTAAGTCTAGTGTTAAGAATCCTTGTGATTTTACACATGCTTATAGATCTGATTAAGAAATTCCCTTACTAGAAAATGCTTTTCAGATCATCTAACGTACGATCTTAAAACATTAACTAGCGTGCGGAAAACGTGAAGAGCCTTAATGGCTTGATGGTTGTAGGCGCTTAGATTGTTTCTACTAACTTAGCTGCTAACTCTTGGAATGTTTTTGCTTCTGTTGAATCAGCGTAGCTTTCCATGATTGGAACTCCAGCTTCAGAGCCTAAAGAAACATTCGGGTTGAACGGAATTTCAACCAATTTTTTGATACCTTTAGAAGCGATGTAAGAATCCATTTCGCCTTTAGGAAATAACTGCATTTTTTCGCCGTTTACTGGATTTAACATGTAAGCCATGTTTTCAACTAAGCCTGCGATTTTAACTTGTGTGCGTTCGAACATATCAATCGCTTTTTTAGCATCGATTAAAGCTACGTTTTGCGGAGTTGATACAATCACAGCGGCATTTACCGGAACTTTTTGAACAACTGACAATTGAACATCGCCAGTGCCTGGTGGAAGATCGATCACTAAGTAATCTAGTTGACCCCATTTAACATCGCGAAAGAACTGATCCATCGCTTTAAATAACATCGGGCCACGCCAAACAATCGCAGCACCTTCTTCAGCTAAAAAGCCGATGCTCATTAATTTTAAACCGTAACGTTCGATCGGATTAATTTCAGTGCCGTTAGAAATTGTTGGTTTTTGGTTAATGGCTCCCATCATACGTGGGATTGAAGGGCCATAAATATCAGCATCAAGTAAACCAACTTGACCATATTTTCGTAAAGCTAAAGCTAAGTTAGTTGATACAGTAGACTTACCAACGCCGCCTTTTCCTGAGGCAACTACGATGATTTTTTTAACACCGGGAATGGCTGTTTGCTTATCAAATGGATTCATAACGGACGTCCTTAAATTTATTTACAAGTAATGGAAGTAACTTAATAATAAACAAGTGATCAATAGCCAACTGCTTTTATACTTAAACCTGGGAATTGGCCTACTTTTAGTGCTTTATTTCCTTTCAGGCCGCCATAAGCCAAAACAGCCCACACGTTTGAACATGCGCGCCAAAGGTTCGGCCGAAAAAGTGCCGGTGGTTTTAGAAGCTGAGGGTAAACAAGAAGTCGCTGTCTCAGAAGCTGAACCACGTGAGGTGGGGCGGTCTTTAGCGGTGATGTTTATGTATAACGGTCATGATTGGGAAGCTCATGATGTGTTAGGTGTGCCGCAAGGGGCATCGATGCATCAGGTAACTATGGTGTATCAGGAGTTAGTTAAAAAATCAGATGCGCGCTCGTTACAATTTTACGAGCACGCGTACGCAGCGATTTCTACTCGGCACCGGAAGCATCGTCTTTAGCTGTAGCAGTAGTTTCAGCTTTAATTTCAGATTTTAAAATTAAAACTTGTGCCTGAGCTAGTGATGTTTCTGTTAAGCCTAAAGTGCTTTTCTTTTCGTTATAATCAGTTCTTTCGTTTTCTAAAATACCAGTTTGAATTTCGATTTCAGATAAAACGGCAAAGTGATTTTGTGACCAAGTTGAAGCTTTTAAAGTTTCGATTTCAGTCGTACTGCGGCCATCTTTCATGGCCATTAAAGAATCATATGTGTGAAGTTTTTTAACCTGAAGAACTGAAACTTTAGCAGCGCCTTCATCAGAAATTTCAGCAGTTGCTGAAACTGTTGCTGTCTCAGAAGCAGTTACTGTCGCAGAAACAGGCGTTGCTTCAGCGTGCTTATTTGTCATTGGTGGAACCCACTCAAGAACAACCACTTTGCCATCCATTAACATATAAACTAAACGGTTTTGTGAAAGTAAAAGTTCAGCTTGTTCGCGTTTTGCCGGGTCTTCAATTTTAGATACAAGCTGACGTTTAAACGCCATGTTTTCGGGGCTGTCTTGGCGGTCGTCTTTAGTGATATCAGCCAGTTCATTTAACTGAATAACTTCGCCAGAGATTTTTTTACTTAATTTAGTCGGGCGCTCTTGGGCTTTACCGCAACCAGAAAAGTTCATAACGGCTAACACTGTTAACATCGAAAAAATAATTAGGTTTTTCATATCACACCTTCTTT
>CAMLRE010000254.1 GCA_946482355.1 uncultured Bdellovibrio sp. | reverse complement strand
ATAGCGGCTAACAATAAAAGGCGTAATAAATCGTTGGTTTTCATGCTTTTGTTCTATCTAAAGACAGAAAGTTATTCAATCATTTCCACCACTTACACGATTTCATCTGGACTGCTATTGACTTTTGCACAAATTAGTCCGATATTTAACTAAATGGTTAATTAACCAAAAGGTATAATACACATGATACAAGATCAGCTATCTCAGACATTTCACGCTTTATCTGACCCGACTCGTCGGGCGATTCTGGCGCGCCTTTCGCAAGGTGAAACAAACGTGTCAGATTTGGCGAAACCTTTTTTAAAAGACATGAGTCTTCCGGCCATTACGAAGCACTTAAAAGTTTTAGAAAATGCCGGGCTTGTCACGAAATCAAAAGATGCGCAGTGGAGACCGTGTAAATTAAACGGCACTCCGCTTAAAGATGCCACCGATTGGATGGAACAATACCGCATCTACTGGGAAGAAAGTTTAGATCGTTTAGGTGAATATTTAAAAACTGTTACTGCAAAAGAAAAAGAAACTAAAAAGAAAAAAAGCATGAAGGGAAAAAACCATGGCCGCAAAAAATAAACCAAATGAGTTATATCTTACACGCGTTTACGATGCTCCGTTAAAAATGGTGTGGGAAGCTTTCACTGATCCAAATCAAGCGGCCCATTGGTGGGGACCGCGTGGTTTTACCATTACAACAAAATCAAAAGATTTAAAACCGGGCGGCAAATGGATTTACACCATGCACGGACCAGATGGAAAAGATTGGCCAAACATTGCCACTTATCACGAAGTCGAAAAGTACTCTCGTTTGGTGTATGATCACGGTGCTACTGAAACGACTCCTCCCCTATTTCGCGTAACTGCTGAATTTAAAGAACTTGGTAAAAATAAAACTCAATTCGAAATGACGATGGCTCTTGCGACTGAAGAAGCCGCTAAAGAAACGGCTAAGTTTATTAAAGCCGCCGGCGGAAATTCAACTTGGGATCGCTTTGCTGAGTACTTAGAAAAAGAGCAAACAAAAAAAGAAATCTTTATTATCAACAGATCTTTCAACACCGATATGAACACCATGTATAAGATGTGGACTGATCCAGATCATTTTTCTAAATGGTTAGCTCCGACAGGTTTTGATATGCAATTTATTCGCGCTGAAATTAAACCAGGCGGTAAATCTTTTTATAAAATGTCAGGCAATGATTTTACAATGTACGGAACACTTCAGTACAAAGAAATCACACCGACTAAAATTGTATATTCACAACAATTTGCTGATGAAAAAGAAAATATCTCTCGTCACCCGGGTGCTCCGACTTGGCCTGAATCAATGTTAACAACTGTTATGTTTACAGCTGAAGATGCAAACCAAACACGTGTAACTATTCAATGGGAAGTTGACGGTAAATACACTCAAGAAGAACTACAAGCTTTCATCAAAGAACGTGGCGGCATGACTCAAGGCTGGACAGGTTCATTCGATAAACTTGAACAGTACTTAGCAAAATAATCGGGGCAACACTCCCCACTTTAACACAAGAATATATTTTGCATTCTCTCCTAGCGTTTTAAACCTAGGAGAGATTTATGCATTACATTGAAGTCGGTAAAGAAAACGAAGCCACAATCGATTTACACTATCAAGATCACGGGACTGGAAAACCAATTATTCTTTTACATGGTTGGCCGTTAAGTGAACGTTCATGGGAAGCCCAAATTCCCGTATTACTGGCTAATGGTTACCGCGTAATCAGTTATGCTCGTCGTGGGTTTGGTGAATCCAGTAAACCAGCTACAGGGTATAACTACGACACTTTTGCAGAAGATCTTCATCACATCATTACAAAACTTAATTTAACAGATATCACGCTTGTCGGTTTTTCAATGGGAACTGGCGAAGTGGCAAGATACATTTCACTTTATGGTGATGAGCGTATTGAAAAAGCTGTTTTTATTTCAGGAATTTTACCGGCTCTTTTAAAAACTGAAAGCAATCAAGACGGTGTCGAGAAAAAAGTGTTCGACGACATGATTAGAAAATGTATCGAAGATCGACCTGAATTTATGCATAAGTTTCTAACTGATTTCTACAGCCATGGCATTATCGGAAGAAAAGCTGTCAGCGATGAAATGATCAGATTCAGCTGGACGCTGGCTATGGAAGCTTCAGGCATTGCGACCGTAAACTGTATCGACGCCTGGGGCGAAGATTTCAGAGACGACGTTAAAAAAGTACAAGTGCCAAGCTTAGTGATTCACGGCTCCGGCGATAAAATCACACCAGTCGATATTTGCGGTCAACGTTTAAAATCTATGTTACCACGCTGTGAGTATCTAGAAATCGATGGTGGCCCGCATGGATTACTGGCAAGCCACGCGGAAGAAGTGAACGCGGCGCTGGTTAGGTTTCTAAATAAGGGCGCCGAGAAATTTTCGTCGGAAGAAGTTCGTCATTAAAACTATTTAAAATGTTTTTTTATTATTTGTTTAAGCATAGTTGAATGAAGATTTTTTTTGTCTAAAAACTTTTTAAGTTCTGCATACTCATTTTTAAGTAAATTTAATAATGGTTTGCTTTTTTTATTCTTTGATACTAGAGCCGTTATTTCTTCTATTCGCTTGAGTTGAACAAACAAGCGCGATATTTCGATTTTTCTCTCTAACACAAGAGTTTCCCGACAAAGGCCGTAGATTCTAATAGAAGTTTCTCCTTTTGTACTGATTTTTTTTCCGTTATGTACAGGATAAACTAAACCATCAACTTCAAAATTGAGATGCGCATCTGGATTATCGAAATAGGGATGGAGTAACAATGGTTTTTCGGCTAGTAATTGTCTAGTATTGCGGGCACGTTTTTTTGGATTCTCTAAAGGAAAAAGTGTTCCTTTGCCAGTTAGTTCAGTTTTTTCTTTGCCAAATAGCTTGCGCTTCCATCTACGATTGCAACTTTGGCATGACGGTAAAAGATTTTCCCAAGCTAATGCCAACCAATAATATCCCAATGATGGATTATCTATATCAGAATTCTTGACTTCACTTTTAGGCCTGAAATGCTCAACATCGACATTTGACCCTGCTCCGTATCGCGTTTCGCAATATGCACACTTCCCATGGAATACTTTCTCAAGCGCTTCCTTAATAGCTTGATTTTTATAGGCGCTGAATGGAAAGTTTCCTTTTTTAGGTTGATAATTTTTATACCAATCAATAATTTTTTTTATTTCAATGGCGGCTTCAGATCTTCTACTGGTTAAAAATTTAGGAGGTTTCGGCTTCTTTACTCGTAACACTTACTTGCCTCTTAAAATTTTCAAAATATTTTTTCTAACTGTGCGGCGCGCTTGTATTATCTCTGCATCAGTAGAATTTGAACTTGTAGTAGCGATATATTCATCTGCATACTGTAACGCAATTCGTTCTCTTCGTGATTCACCCAAAACTGACTGCTTGTTTATTATACTTCTTAGTTCTAGAATTTTTTTTGACTCTTCTTCATTTAGCTTTTTCTTTGACATGAGCTGATAGTACTCCGTGTAAATGCTTTCCAAGTGCGGATCTATAGTACTATGTAATCCAAAATGTTCGGACTGTAGAATTTGATCAATTCTCATTGAAGAAATTGACGGGAGATCATTCCGGATCCAGATTGCATCGCTATTAAATCGTCGTTCAAGAACCTCAACTTCGCCATCACTAAGTCCTCTTAAGCAAAGTGGATCATGTGTCGTACTTATAAACTGAATTCTTGGAAAAGCCGTGCGCAGACTGTTAACAATACGCATCTTCCATGAAGGATGCATGTGTGCTCCAATTTCATCAATCAAAACGATTCCTTCAGCTACATCCAACGAAGGCCAAACTTCTAAAAGGGAACGCATAAGATGGCCCGTTAAAGCAACGAATGACTGGTAACCATCGCTTAACTTATCTAACGTTACTTTTATATTATTTCCATGTAAGAAATATACCTTACCGTCTTCTCTTAATAGTCTATCGCCCTCTTTACTAGGTAATATTTCTTTCAAGGCTCTTGCCACTTCATTGAACTTTACAGCATCAATTTGCATGAACCATTGGTCAATTCCTGAAATCCGAACCGAAGGATCAAATAAATTTTCTATTGTATTTGTATTTGTGTTTGGTACTTCTACCGAACTCAGCAATCTGGTTGCTCCATAGCTAAATAGTACAATTTTAGGAATTTCCAAACTTTGATGAAATCCATTGTTATCGATTCTAAGAATAATCGGATTCTCGTCGCCCGAAAGAAATACCTTTATTTCGCTGGCAAAATCACTTTGCATGTTGAGAAATCTTGTAAAGTTTAAATGTAATTTTTCGACCTCGTGTGGTC
>CAMLRE010000253.1 GCA_946482355.1 uncultured Bdellovibrio sp. | reverse complement strand
CCAAGAACGATCATCAGTAATTCATTCTTTGTGATCACAGCCATTGTTCCTAAAAAACCACCTAAGCTTAAGCTTCCCACATCACCCATAAAAACTTGTGCAGGATAGGTGTTAAACCATAAAAAACCTAAACTTCCTGCAATCATCGCAGCGGCAAGCGGTGTTAACTCACCAGCCCCTGAGATATGAGGAATTTGTAAGTAGTTAGCAATCGAAGCATGGCCCGAAACATACGCAAAAATCGCTAATGTCGAAGCTGAAATAATCACTGGCACAATTGCTAAACCATCTAGACCATCAGTTAAGTTCACAGCATTTGCTGTTCCTGTAATAACTAATGCACCGAAGATGATATACGCGTAGCCAAGATCCCACGAAATGTTTTTTACAAAAGGTAAAGTTAAATTCGTGTTGAAGTTGTAATATTTAATTAAAATAAATAACGCGACACCTGAGATTAAAAATTCACCGGCTAAACGAAGTTTACCTGATAAGCCTTTTGTATTTTTCTTTGAAACTTTTAAATAATCATCGGCATAGCCGATCATTCCAAAGCCCCAAGTGATCACCACAGTGGCCACAACTAACGGGTTAAAAACATCAATCCACAACGTTAGTGAAATCAACGAGCTTAAAAGAATAAGCCAGCCACCCATTGTCGGTGTGCCCGCTTTTTTCTTATGAGTTTGCGGACCATCGTCACGAATGGATTGGCCGAAGTGTTTCTTTTTTAAACTTTCAATGAAGTACGGACCCCAGATCAAACATAAGAAAAAGCCCGTAAAAAACGAGATAAATGTTCTAACTGTGATGTAGCGAAAGACGTTGAAAATCGAGTGTTGTTCAGCAAGTGAGTAAAGCCATTGATAAAACATTTTTAGATAAGTAGCACACCTCTAGAAGCAATAGCAAGAAAAAGTTTATAAGCTATTGATAATACTCATGTTTTTAAAGTTTTTAGAGGGAGTGAAGTTTTCTCTGTTTTGACGAAAGCATTAGCATTTCTGCTTTAGTTCGGGTATGAATCCCCTATGAGAAAAAACAAATCTGGTCGCTCTGAAGCTGAACTTAAGAATTTCAAACTTGGTGAAAACAACACACAATACAATTTCGAATACTCTCCGAAATTGTTAGAAGCTTTCGATAATAAGAATCCAAATGATGTTGCTTGGACAACTTTTGTTTGCACAGAGTTTACTTCGCTTTGTCCTAAAACCGGCCAACCTGATTTTGCGAAAGTTTTTATTAACTACATCGCCGATAAAAAAATGGTCGAAAGCAAATCTTTAAAACTTTATCTTTTCAGCTTTCGTAATCATGGCGATTTTCATGAAGATTGCATTCAAACAATTTGTAATGACTTGGTAAAGTTAATGAAACCAAAATACATCGAAGTGATCGGCGAATTTACTCCACGCGGCGGCATTGCGATTTTTCCTTACGCTTCCGCTTCTAATAGTGATGCTCACTTTAAAGAGCTTCGTAAGACGCGCATGTTTAACTACGCGCCTGGTAAATATTCTTGCGATTTAAGTAAAGTGTATTAAGAGTAACTACTCTTTCACGATCTCTAACGTTTTTTCGTAATAGATTTCTTTTTCATCGCCCTGGCAAGATACATTGAATTTGAATTTGTCAGTGGCGTTATCAATCGTCACGATTTTAAAGTTGTGTTTACTGGTCGCGCATTTTTTTAAGCGACGAGGGTTCTTTTTAAAGTTATGCTGTTGTAAGAACGTAAAACTATGAATCGAGCTTGAAGTGATTTCATAAGTTTTAAAACCAAAAATTTCACGTTCAATTTCCATAATTTCTGAATAGTGAATATCGCCTGAAACTAACACAAATGGCGCTTCAACTTCTGAAAGCTTTTGGCAAAACTTTTTAAAGCTGGCATTTTGCATATGTTCGTAAGATTCTTTTCTTAAATAGCCACCGAAAAACTGGCTGCCATTCATAATCCACGAAGGCATGTTATATTTATTTAACGAATCATATAACAGCTCTTCTTGCTGATCGCCGTAATGAGTATCTTCAGATCTGAAATAACGGCAATCCATTAAATAAAATTTTTGTCCGAAAGCTGTAAAATCCTGATAGATACCTAAATCACGGTGATAGTTTCTTTCTTCAGGAAACAACCAAAACGCTGAAAAAAGTTCTAACATAAATTTCTTATGTACAAATGAACCGTCAGAATTATTTTTACCAAAATCGTGATCATCCCACGAAGCTAAGATCGGCGTTAAAACCTGATGACGAAACACGCCAATGCGGCTTCTGGTTTCAACGTAGCGTTTCCAGAAACCTTCTGGTGTGCCACCGCTGCCTTGGTCGGCGTAACAAGTATCACCGATTAAAAATAATAAATCAGGATCTTGCGCTTTTACTTTGTTCCACATGATTTTGCAGGCTGATTTAAAAAAGTCAGACATGCAGCTAATAATCGCAAGCTTTGGCATTTTTTTATTAGTATCTAAGGCTTTAAAAAAACGCTCATCGATAATTTGCTTTTTAGAATCTAAAATACGAAAGCGGTATTGTTCGGCTAATTTTAGGCCGGACACTTTTAATTTATCTAACTGATCATCAGAACCCGCCATGCGGTGAGTGCTAATCATTAAAAGCGGCATAACTTGGTTTTTACTATCAACCACTTCAAAAGAAATTTCGGCGTTTATTTTTCTTAAAACCGTAAAGTAACTTAAATCTTCGAGAGTTAATCCCTGATGAATCGCAAATGCGCCGAACTTATTGCCTGCGGCCAAAATTCCTAAGTCATGCTGAGCTGACCCTAGAGAAGGAATTGTTAATAAGCTTGCAGATAGTACGCCTGTTTGTTTAAGAAAATCTCTTCTTGATTGCGACATGATGCCGACCTCGTGGTGTTTACATAAGTAATCGGCTTATTATGTTAAGGTTCTAAACTAAATTTGAATAAATCAGACAAAGGTCGCGTAGTCATAACCGAAACTTAATGAACTCGGTTAAGGTCCTGTCAGCAGAGTTTTCACTGTGGGATGACTTCCCAATAAACAAATGCTATTATGTTCCAATGTCTATTCAAAATGATAACGATCTAAAAAACCTAAGAATCATTGGCCGCATCGTTGCTCAGTGCCTGCAGTTCATGTCTAAAAATCTTGAACCAGGTATAACAACTTTAGAGCTTGATGAATTAGGCCGTCGTTTTCTTGAAAAACATGGAGCTAAATCAGCTCCGAAACTAGTTTATCAATTTCCAGGAACTACTTGCATCAGTGTAAACGAAGAAGCCGCTCATGGGATTCCATCGGCCTCAACGGTTCTTAAAGCCGGTGATTTAGTAAATATCGATGTATCGGCTGAGTTAAATGGTTATTTCGCTGATACGGGCGGTTCGTTTATTATTCCGCCAGAGACGACATTAAAACAAAAACTTTGTTTGGCAGCGAAAAGCGCTCTGCAATTAGCGATGAATGAAGCTAAAGCCGGTGCCCGCTTAAATCGTATTGGTCATGCTGTTGAACAGGAAGCAAAACGCCATGGTTTTACAGTGATTGAAAATATCGGAAGCCACGGTGTGGGCCGCGCTTTACATGAAGAACCAGATTTTATTCCTAATTATTTTGATGCAAAAGATAAACGCATCTTAAAAGAAGGCCAAGTTATTACCATTGAGCCTTTTATTTCAAGTGGTGGCACAGAAGTTTTTGATACCGGAGACGGTTGGACGTTAGCCACTCACGCTGGAATTTTCACAGCGCAGTTTGAACACACGATGGTCATCACCAAAGATAAACCTTTGATCATGACTCTACCCGCTTAAAAAATTATTTCTTTTCCCAATTTAAAGGTTCGCAAAGTTCAACGAAGCGTTCTGTTTTTGCGCCACGTGAACCTTTAACGGTAATTAAGTCACCGGCCGTAATATGAGTTAGAAAATGTTGGCCCATAGCTTCTGTTAAATCAGCATCAACTTTGTAATGTTTGTAATCAGTGTGATTTAATCCCGCTTCAAAATCTTTGTAGTTTTCACCAATGAAATAAATAAAATCGTAATCGCTCATTGAAGCAGCGATCGCCAGTTCGCGGTGCATTTCCGGAGCCACAGTACCAAGTTCCTTCATTTGCCCAAAGACGCCGATTTTTTTACCTTCTGTTTTTAATAAAGGAATATTTTCTAAAAGCGCTTTCATACTATCTGGATTTGCGTTGTAACCATCAAATAAAATCTGAACGCCAATCGCTGTATCAACAAATTGGTTTCTTCCCCAAGTTGATTTACACGCTGGTAAGGCTTGCCAAATTTTTTCAGCAGGCATTCCTGCAGCGTACGCTAAATTCGCTGCCGCAAGTAAGTTTGTTAAATTATGTTTACCAAAGACAGGAACATCGGTT
>CAMLRE010000252.1 GCA_946482355.1 uncultured Bdellovibrio sp. | reverse complement strand
TTTCAATGAATTCGATTAAATAGTTTTTCCGATCAAAAAAAACCAGGTATTTCGCGCGGTAACTTAAGCCGCGCGTTTTCAACAACTAAGCCAATATAAGCCGCAATATCTTCAGCTACCGCATAATCGTATTTTTCAAAAGTATGCTGGTAATTTTCAAAAATAATTTTTCCTAATTCTTTATCAAAAACAATCACCGGTGTTTCTATTTTAGCCTTAGCCTGCCCTTCGCTACTTTTAGCCACGACTTCTTTTTCATTGGTAATTTGAATTATACATCTATCACAGAAAAACATAATTGCTATTTCAGCAACTTTTTGAAGGCGTTCTTCTAAAGACACCATTTCACATAAGTGTTTTGCTGATTCAGATAAAAACTGAAGCCTTTTATTTTCAGCTTCAATTTGTGAAGCCATAGTATCAAAAGTATTCGCTAGCCTTTCAATTTCACCAAAGCCTGCCTTAAGATTGGTTCGCGCTGTTAAATCACCTTGCTTGATTTTGGTTGCGGCCTTATCCAGTTTTTTGAGTTGCCATAAAAATAAAAATCCCGCAGCCCAGGCAAAAAGAATTTGAACAAACGTCGATAAACCTTCGTGCCAAAGCCTTGTTTTTAAAATGGTATCGAATTTTGATAAAAAGACGAACTTAGGAACACCCACAGCAATGTAAATAGCCCCAGCTTCAGGCGCTGATCTTAGTTTTGTGGCCGCATACATTTTATCTAGTTCAAAGATCTGCTCACCACCTGATTTCAACTTATTTAAAATACTTGGATCTTGAATGGCATGGCCCATGGTTTCTTCTGATTCGGGATAGCGAACTAAAAACTTTCCGTTTTCGTCCAGAATAAAAAAACTGGCCTGCATCGGAAGCCCCGCTTTAACAGTCATTTGTTTTAAAATATTTAAATCAATAGCCGCAAACAAAACGCCGCGAATATCTTTTTGCGCATCTAACAGCGGGTAACCAAAGTTCACTGTGGGCTTTCCGGTAATGCGCCCGACTTGAAATTCACCAATTGAAAACCTTCTAGATTTTAAAACTTTGGTAAAATAAAGACGATCACCCAGATTAATTTTAGATTTAAGCTCAACACCACTACAGACTGTATCGCCATTAAGTGCAATCACACCTAAATTGGCGTACACCGGGTACTGCATACGAATTTTATCAAGAAACTGACTGCATTTCGGCGAATTCGGGTTACTCAGTTCAGGCACTTCAGCTAAGACCATTAATAGCTGCTCTACTTTTTCTAGAATACGTTCGTAATCGTACGAAGCCAAATGCAAAAGATTAACGGCTTCTTGGTTAGCAAAGCTGACCGCTTCTTTTTGAGTTTCGCGGGCTGTGTACCAAAACTCCCCAAGGTTGGGGATCACTTCAAAAAAGACAACTAACAGGATACTGACCTTAAAACTTTTTGCGACCAGGCCTTTAGCTTTATCCCATTTAATTGAGCGTAGATTTTGTCTTAGCCGCTGTAGCCATTCCACAGCGGTTTATACAGCATGATCTGTGCCGTGATGAGCTTATTTAATTTTAAGCCAGCCGTTAAAATGCTGGTTAATTTTATCAATGACTAACGACTGTTTAAAATCAGCGTCTTTCGTAAAATCACAATAGATATTGTAATCGCGGTTTTCGATCACTGAATAACGTTGAATTTCTTTGTTCGGAAAATCGATTTTTTCAATTTTTGTTGTGAATTTTTTCTTTGGCTTAATTGTTAGCTTTTGTAATTTAATATTTTCAATCGCGCAGTATGAACCACCCTCTTCTAACTGCGTGCTCGTTTCGTAACCGCGTTTACCATTACGAAAGCTCATATACTTTTGATCTTTATCAAATTTAATCGCGTACGAAATACGGCCTTGGGCTGAAGCTAAATCTTTCGGGTTAAAAATGGGTAAGTTGTACACCACATCATTACCCGTCACGTTTTCACGGGCCATGCTTAATAATAATTTTTTACCTTTTTTGATATTTAAACCACGTGGATAACATTCAAAGTAAGTTTTTTGGGCCACACAAAGAATTTCTACTTTGGTTCCGCCGTTAGATTCAAAAAAACCTGTCACGTAAGAATAACGTACCGATGGTTTTTTAGTTTCTTTATCTAAAAGATAAACATCAAACGATCCGTCTTTATTGGTTAAAACTTCGGAATAAAATTCGCCCACTGATTTTAACTGACCGCCGTTGGGGCCTAGGTCATTTTCTTGCGAAAAAGCATTAACTGAAGACAAAAACATCAAGATGCAAATAATCAATTTCATATTGATATTTCAAAGAAAAATCGCGAACGAGTCAACGATTTGAATAGAATTTGGGCTTAACTTAGTTCATCAACGATAGCTTCCATCGTTGATTCGATCTTTTTCATCGAGGCAGGGGCCACGAAAATCGTGTCATCGCCTGCAATCGTTCCTAAAATGCCATCGGGTTTAGTTAAATCTAAATGATGGGCCACTAAACTTGCCGATCCGGGCGGAGTTTTAATAACGATCATCGAACCGTTATTTTCAATACTTAATAAAAGACCTTTAATACCTGTCGTTAATGTGGGAACCGGAGCGGCAATCATTAACTCTTCAGGTAAACGGTAAACCACTTCTCCCGATGACGAGATCGTCTTCGCAGCACCGATTCTGCGTAAATCACGCGAAACGGTGCTTTGAGTAACACTAAAATTTTTCTTTTGCAGTGCCTCGCAAAGCTCCTCTTGGGTGCTTACGGTTCCTTCTTCTAAAAGTTTACGAAGGATTTGTAATCTTGCGCGGGCGTCAGCTTGTGATGTGGCTGCCATGTTTTCATTTCCTCAGATGAATAAAGACCAGTCAACAAAGCTTTTTGCGCGTGCATGCGATTTTCGCTTTGTTGGAATAAAACCGAGCACGGATGCTCAATCATTTCGCGAGTTATTTCCTGATCTTCATGAATTGGCATGCAGTGCATGATAACTGCCTCAGAAGCAGCCAAAGCATAAAGCTCAGCATTTACTTGGTAACCGGCAAAAGCTTTTAATCTTTCAGCCGATTCTTCTTCTTGTCCCATTGAAGTCCAAACGTCCGTGTAAATCGCGTTAACGCCGGCGACCGCTTCTTGCGGAGTTTTAAATTCTTTAATCTTAGCGCCCCCTAAATGCGCACGTTCGTGAGCACGCGCTAAGATTTCAGGATTTGGTTTGTAACCTTCAGGACAAGCAAAGTGAACATCAACACCCACATAAGGGGCTAATAAAAGTAAGCTATGTAAAACGTTGTTACCGTCACCAACGTAACAAAGCTTTAAACCTTTTAGCTTACCGAATTTTTCTAGTAAGGTTTGCAAATCAGCTAACGCCTGGCACGGGTGATGAAGATCCGAAAGACCATTGATCACCGGAATTTTGGCGTGTTTTACCATCTCTTCTAAAATTTCATGCTCGAATGTTCTAATCATTAGACCATCAACATAACCTTGCATAACACGAATCGTGTCTGCCGGAGTTTCTTTTTTACGTTGCGTTGAATTGATTTCAAAAACGTTACCCGCTAATTGTTCAATACCTACAGAAAAACTCATGCGCGTACGCAGTGATGATTTTTCAAAAAGTAAGGCAATCGTTTTGTCTTTTAAAAATGTCTGGCGTTTATTTTTCTTAAGTTCTACCGCGAAAAATAAAAGTTTTAAAAGTTCATCTTGCGATAACTCTTCACCCGTTAAAAAATGCGGAGTTGTTAAGTTAAACATAGGTACCCTCACTGCGGCACATTGTGCCGACGTAATCGCTCCAAAGACCGTCGTAAGCTTGTGTTCCACGTAAAATTCTGACTTGTGAAACACCGTGCACTAAAGCATCAACCACAGTTAATACTTTCGTGTACATTCCACCACTGACAGTTCCGTCATTGATAAGTTGTTGCAACTGCACATAGTCCGTATGTTCAATTAACTTTTTATCTTGATCTAAAATTCCATTTTGATCGGTTAAGAAAATTAATTTTTTTGCTTTTAACGCTGAGGCGATCTTAGCTGCAGCCCAATCAGCATTAATATTAAAAAGCTCTGCATCTTCACCAATACCAATGGGCGCAATCACCGGAACTACGTTTTTCTCTGGCGCAATTAAAGCCTGAACAAATTCAGCATTTACTGATTCAACCAAGCCCACTTGGCCAAGTTCAGGGCTTGCCTGTTTGCAGTGAAGTAAATTATTTTTAGCTCCTGATAAACCAATGGCCGGCACGCCACCCTCATTTAACGCAGCCACAAGTTCAGCATTAATCTGACCAAATAAAACATTTTCAATCACATTAATCATTTCAACGCTTGTGACACGTTGGCCGTTAATAAAACTCCAAGAAATATTTCTTTTTGTTAATTCAGCGTTGATCGCAGGGCCGCCACCATGAACTA
>CAMLRE010000251.1 GCA_946482355.1 uncultured Bdellovibrio sp. | reverse complement strand
GTGTAGCTGTTTGAAAAAACAAGATATAATACTAACATTACAATCGAGATGATCGGGTTAAGAACCAAGAACAATGTCACCGACCAGCAGATTTTTTTAAGATTTTTTGTCATAGATCTAATGCTACCCGTTTTTCAACAGATAGTTTAGTGAAATTATCTTTAAGATTTGTTGAAGCTTACAAACCTAATTTGATTTCTCTGGAGTCTCGACTCTAAAGAACTCGATGGCGTCTATAGCCGCTTTGGGCTTGTAGAAGCGGTAGTTTTCATTCCACTGAACGTCTTGCCAGCCAAGAAGCTGAAACTCACGCTGCGTAACATCCCGATTCTGGACTAGTTCGAAGAAATTCTTAACATGTTGAAGGTCATCCAAACGTTGCTGCAAAGAAGGCAAATGAAACTGAATGAAAGCTAATTGAGATTCAGTTTTGGTAAATTCTTGTGCTCCGTATTTAAAGAGCATGTCAAAGGCGTAAGGCTTAGAGCTGTCGCAGCCTTTAATCATTAAAAGCTTTTCTGAGCTAGCTGCAAACTGGGCAATTTCGATATCTTTTAAAATCGGACAGGCAAAAAACACGTGCTGGCGAATCTTTACCTGATCAAAGATTTTTAGCGATAAACTACTGCGCGACGGTAAAATCCAGATCTGATCTTGGTCTTTCACAGCGATCTGTAGATTCAGGTTTTGTTTTGAAGCCATCTCTAACGATTTAAACATTTCTGACGAAGTGTCTAAATGATCCGGAAACTCCACAAGCACGTCAAAATAGGCCTCTGCAAAAGAATCCGAGACCCCGTGACTTTGAAGATACTGATTCAAACGCGCAATAAATCGGCGCTGCGGAAACGAAGCCTCTTGTTTAAGACTAAACTGGTCGGCAAAAACTTTTAAAATACTTAAACCCTCTTTTAAAGAATTATCCTGATCAAGTAAGGCCTGAATAGCTGTTTCAGGATCCACCGAACGTTGGGCCACAAGCTTTGGAATATCCTGTAAAAAGTTATTTTGCTCTTTATGACTTAAAGAATTAAAGGCCTCAACCACACTCGAAGTTAAAAGTGGACGAAGACTCATTGTTAAAAGCTCGCGGCGGTTATGCCCTGGCTGATCTAAGCCCGCACAACGCTCGAAATCTTCTGAACTTCTCCAAGGTGATTCGCAATAAACATCTAAATTCTTTAAAACCTGCGGCCAGCGCGCTAACCCCAGCTCTGGGTAAAGCTCGGTCACAGGATCTTGGCGGTCTAAACGGCCAAAAGTAGCATAATAGATAAGGTCTGCTAAAGACTGGTCAAAAAGTTTAACTTGTTCATCTTGTGTATCTGACCCTAACCACAGGCGAATGATCGCATGTTCTAAATGACCGTTAGCCAATAACAAACTTTTACCGATACGAATTTGATTTTTTTCGATTTGATAAGCTAACGGGTTGTTTTCATCGATAATAATCTGCGCTTTGATTTTCATCGGCTGGATTTTTTCTAAAACCAGGGCTAACTGATTTAAGCGCCCTTCAATAATTTCGGTATATTCGCTGATTTTTTGCGAAAATTCGGCTGAACGACGTTCCGAACAGGCATAAACTGTGGCATTTTTGTTAAGAGTCACTACGTCTAACTTTTCGACGAGCGTGGAATCGATACAGGGATGGTCTTTACTTAGCTGCAATAGCGCCATAAAAGACAAGTAAAATCCAATAGTTAGAATAACGTACAACATCCGCTTCATAGTCAGTTGTTAAAAGCAAAACAAGGACCAAACGCAGGATTCCAAAACACTAAAGCTCGCCTTATTTACCGCTTTATCATAGGATGAATAAATTAATGAGAACGAAAAGTTACAAGTACACTCACAATCAGTGGTCCGAACCTTTTGATCCAACTTTGGATTCAGAAAACACCGCTGTTTTTGTTTTCTTTGAATCAACTTTAGTTATTGATCACCAGATCAAAAAAATTAAAGACGTTTTTCCAAAGAGTAAAATTTTGGGCTCATCAACTTCAGGTGAAATTCAAAACGCTGAAATCAACGATAACTCGATCGTTTGCCTGGTAATCAAATTCGATCACACCCGTTTAAAATTAGTTTCTACCTCGGTCAGTTTTGAAACTTCTCTGCAAGCTGGAAAAAATTTAGCTGAAGAGCTAGCTGAACCTGATTTAAAAAATATTGTTCTTTTCACCGAAGGTTTAGATGTTGATGGTTCTGAACTTATTAAAGAACTTGATCAAACGCTAAAAAATAAAAATATTCGCACATCTATTGTTGGCGGTATGGCCGGTGATGGTTCCCGTTTTATTAATACTTTTGTGATTAACGATACTTCGGCCAAAACCCATCAGGCTGTGGCTTTGGGGCTTTACGGTGAAAAAGTTCATATGTTTTCAGGTACCGGAACAGGCTGGGCTCCGTTTGGCCCGCTTCGTTACGTCACTAAAGCTCAGCGTAATACCGTTTTCGAAATTGATGGCATTCCCGCATTAAAACTTTATAAAGAATATCTTAAAGAAGATGCTCTTAATCTTCCGGTTTCAGGTGTACTATTTCCGCTGGGTATTTCCTGGGGAGAAAAAGAAAATATCGTTCGCTCTGTGGCGCGCATTGATGAAGCCAACAACGCGTTAATTTTTGCCAGTAAAATTCCGGAAAAAACCCAGGTACAGCTTATGCACAGTAACGTGATGAAGTTAATTGATGCTGCCGAACAGGCTCTTGATAACTGCACAATGGATTTTTCGAGCGAAAACTCAACGGCCGCTTTAATTATCAGTTGTATCGGGCGCCGTATGATTATGGGTCAAAAAACCGAAGATGAAATTGATATCATCAAAGAACGTCTACCCAATCATGCTGAAATCTGTGGTTTTTATTCGTATGGTGAATATTCTCCGACAGCCAGTAAGCGCAATGAACTGCATAACCAGACGATGACTTTAATTGTTTTTCAAGAAGGTACTTAAGTGAATTCAAAAATGTTGCAGCGACAATTAAAAAAACTGAACTTCAGTGCGGAGGCTCCTCCCGCAAATGCGCAGCAATGGCAAGATTTCTTAAAACTGATTGATATCACTTATACCGAGTACGAAAATCATCTTTACCGTTCACACAACACATTAAATGTGGCTACTGACGAACTTCAACGTTTATACACTGAACTTGAAGCAAAATCTTCACAGCAAATTCAGTCATTGGATTCGAAGTTACAAAACATCATGAGCACGGCCCCATGTATTATCATGTGGATCGATAACCAAATGATTATCGAAGGTTGTAATTCATACTTTCGCCAGTTGATGAAAATTCATGAGCCTTTAGAGGGTCGAAAAATTACCTTTGCTGATTTAAACCTTCAGCATATGCAGGATAAATCGCGTGAATTTATTCGTTCAACACAAAACCAAATGAGTTTTATTACGCAAATCAAAGATTTGTATTTTAAAATCATGCTTAACAAAATCGCCGGTCAAAACAAGATTTCTATTTTTGGTTTCGATGTGACTGAAGACATTAATAAACAAAACACCATCAACCAAATTCAGGCCAAAGCCGTACAGACATCAAAGCTTGCCGTATTAGGTGAATTAGCCGCCGGCGTAGCCCACGAAATTAATAACCCGCTGATGATTTTAACTTCGGTGGCTTTCGTTGTACAAAAACATCTGGAGCAGAATAAATACGACCAGCTTCCCGAAAAATTAGAAAAAATCCAAAGCACGATCACTCGTATCAGCCGTATCGTAAATGGTCTTCGCACTTACGCCCGCGATGGCGAAGATGACCCAATGATGCCAACAAACATTGCCGATGTGATTTTAGAATCACTTGAGCTTTGTATTGAAAGTATACGTTACCAAAATATCGATATTACTTTTGAAAACCTGCTGGCTGAGCCAGCTTACATTAACTGCCGTGACACTCAAATTTCACAGGTCATTTTAAATTTAATCAGCAATGCTAAAGATGCGGTTTTATCTTTAAAAGAAAAATGGATTCGCGTGATCTTAACTAAAGATAACCACAAAGTGATTTTAAAAGTGATCGACTCCGGTAGCGGTATTTCTTTAGATATTCGTGACCAAATTTTTCAACCGTTCTTTACAACGAAAGACGTAAAAAGTGGAACAGGTCTTGGCCTAAGTATCTCGAATGAAATTATTAAAGTGCACCAAGGCCGACTGTTTGTTGACCACACTGTGCCGAACACATGTTTTACCGTTGAATTACCGCTGGCGTCTTCTTAGACCTTTACGGTTAAACTTTGAGTGTGCCAACTTTACCCACGCGCGATGAAAGGGCGTGGTTCATCTGTGGTTCTAACCAGCGATTGATTTGGCAAAGCTTATCAATATCTAACCCTGTGGCTACGTTCATACCGTCAAACATATAAACCACATCTTCAGTCGCC
>CAMLRE010000250.1 GCA_946482355.1 uncultured Bdellovibrio sp. | reverse complement strand
CTTCGTTTGCGGGTCACTCTTGATGCTGTAGTTTTTTCTATTTTAAGAAAGCTTCTGCCTGAATTCATGTTCCACAAAGTGATGTTTTTATTACTGCCTGGATCACGTTTATGGGGGCACAGAAGCTACTTTGGTAACCGTGTGCGGGCTAAAAAATTGAATTCATCAGCGCACGCTTAATGTAAACCCAAATCAAGAGCGTTTTTATTTTCGAAAAGGGTGACAATTACTCGTAAAACCATATATAAACTCACCCTATGTCTTTAAAACTCGGTGAATTCAAATTACATAAAAAATCTGGCAAAGCACGTCGTGCAACCTACATGACTCATCATGGAAGTTTTGAAACGCCTACATTCATGGCCGTAGGTACTAAAGCTACCGTAAAAGCGATGACACCAGAAGAACTTAAAGACTGCGGAACACAAGTTGTTCTTGGCAATACCTATCACTTACATCTTCGCCCAGGCGAAAAATTAGTAAAAAAAATGGGTGGCCTTCATAAGTTTATGAACTGGCACGGGCCGATTCTAACTGATTCGGGTGGGTTTCAGGTTTTCTCTTTATCGGGACTTCGAAAAATGTCTGAAGAAGGTGTTGAATTTCGCTCGCATTTAGACGGGGCGAAACACTTTTTATCGCCTGAAAAATCAATGGAAATTCAAATGGATTTAGGCGCCGATATTATCATGGCGTTTGATGAATGTTTGGGTTACCCAGCGACTGACGATCAAATTAAAAAATCGATGGATTTAACTTACCGTTGGTTAGTGCGTTCTCATAAAGCCATGCAGCGACCTGAAAGTTTATTATTCGGAATCGTGCAAGGCGGTTTATCGTTAGAACACCGTAAGTATTCTTTAGAGCAAGTCACAAGTGTTGATCTTCCGGGTTACGCTTTAGGTGGTTTTTCAATTGGTGAACCAATTCACTTAATGCATGAGTTGCTTCCGCAGATTGCGCCTTTAATGCCTGAAAATAAGCCACGTTACTTAATGGGCGTGGGTACTCCGCTTGATTTAATCATCTCGATTGATTCAGGGGTTGATATGTTTGACTGTGTTATGCCTACAAGAGTGGCAAGAAACGGTACTTTGTACACTTGGCAGGGTAAAGTCAACATCAAGCGCCAAGAATACAAAGAAGATCCGGGCCCATTAGATCCTGAATGTGACTGTTATACGTGCAAAAACTATTCAAGAGCTTACCTTCGCCATCTGTTTTTAAGTGGTGAAATCTTAGGTTCACGTCTGAATACGATTCATAATCTGCATTTCTACATGTCAGTTATGGCAAAAGCTCGCCAAGCCTTAGATGAAGGCAGATGGGAAGAGTACAGAGACTTCTGCCTAACGCGATTTATAAAAACCGATAAAAACGATTAAGGTATCTTGATCGTTTACGCGTTTAAGTGTTCAATTTTACTTTGAGTTTTTAAAAGAAACGAAAAGGAAAAAGGAACCTACGTATGTTACTAAAATTTTTATCGATGAACTTTGGCGCTTTCGCACAAGAAGCTGCAACACAAGCTGCAGGAACTGCAGCACAACAACCACCAGCATGGATGCAATTCGTACCGATGCTTGCTATCGTCGTTGTGTTTTACTTCTTCTTAATTCGCCCACAAGCTAAAAAACAAAGAGAACAAGTTAGCTTTTTACAAAGTTTAAAAGTGGGTGACCAAGTTGTTACTCAATCTGGATTATTCGGAAAAATCACTGGATTAAACGAAAATATCGCAAACCTTGAGATTTCAAACGGAGTGACTATCAAACTTCTTCGTTCGCAAATCACAATGCTTCAATCAGCGTTACAAAAACCTGAGACAGCAAAATAATTTTTTGTACAAAATAAAATAAAAAGAGGGAAAACAACATGGAAAATCTACGATTGAGAACATGGACAGCCGTTATTACGTTAGTATTAGCTGCGCTATTCATTGCTCCTAACTTTATTGACACTAGCAAGTACTCTTGGTGGCCAGCTCGTAAATTAAATTACGGCTTAGACATCCAAGGTGGTATTCACTTAGTAATGGGTGTAGACGTTGACAGCGTTTTAGTTACGACTGTTAACCGTCAAACAACTGTTCTTGCCGCTGACTTTGCTAAAGAAAACATTCCGGTAAAAGGTTTCAACACAGCTGGTGCAAAAACGGGTGCGTTTGAAGTTTTAGTTGATAGCGCTGACACTGCAAAACGCGTTGAAGCTCAGATCAACAAAAACTACACAGGCGCATTACAAGTTGTTTCAACGGCAGCTGATAAAGTTGAAGTTCGTTACTACGATGCTTACCTTTTAGATCAAAAACAAAACACGATCCGCCAAGCGATTGAAACTATCCGTAACCGTATCGATGAGTTCGGTGTGGCAGAACCTTCAATCACGCAACAAGGTACTGATCGTATCTTAATCCAGTTACCGGGTTTAGCTGATGCTGAAAAAGCAAAACAGCTTATCAATACAACGGCAAAACTTGATTTCATGTTAGTGTCTTACGCTAAATCTCCGGATGAAATTCGTAAGATGATCGACGACGCTGAAAAAGCGGGTGGTTATTCAATGGCGACATTGAAATACACTGATTATATCAAACGTTTAAATGAAGATTTAAAAGCTCAATTACCTGCAAACACTGTAGTGTATTTTGAAAAAGGTCAAAACGCTAAAACAATGGAAGCGGGAAGCACTCCATTCTTATTAGAAACTCACACTGACCTTGGCGGTGAATCTTTAGATAACGCTGGTGTTTCATTTGACCAATACGGTTCACCAGAAGTTACTTTGCGTTTTAACCCATCAGGTGCTGGCAAATTTGCTGACTTAACTGAAAAAAACATCAACCGCCAAATGGCTGTTGTATTAGATAAAGTTGTTAAAACAGCTCCAAACATCAATTCAAAAATTCCAAACGGACAAGCAGTTATTACTTTAGGCCGTTCTGGTGACCAACAACAAATGATGGATGAAGCAAAACTTATCTCTACAGCTTTACGTGCCGGTGCTTTACCTGCCACTTTGGAGCAATTAGAAGAACGTCGTGTTGGTCCATCACTTGGTGCTGATGCTTTAAATAAAGCTCGTTTAGGGGCTATCATTGGTTCAATCATCATCATGTTATTTATGGTTATGTACTATAAAGGCATGGGTGTGATTACAGCTGTGACATTAATCTTAAATATCGTAGCGGTATTTGCAGTTCTTGGTTCATTAGGTGCTACGTTAACATTACCTGGTATTGCCGGTATGGCGTTAACGGTGGGCTTTGCGGTTGATGCGAACGTGTTAATTAACGAACGTATTCGTGAAGAGTTAGCAAAAGGCGCTGGCATTAAAGCGGCGATTCAAGATGGTTACGCACACGCAATGTCTGCGATCATTGACTCGAACGTAACAACGGCTGCGACGGCGTTAGTATTATTATACTTCGGAACAGGCCCAGTAAGAGGTTTCGCGGTAACTCTATTAACAGGTATTGCGACAACTGTATTTGCGAACGTATTCGTATCAAAAGTTATCACTGACAACTTAGTGTACCGTTTCGGTCTTAAGAAAATTTCGGTATAGACCAATCGGAAAGAGGAATTAAACATGGCAAAAAATATTCAACAAGAATCTTCTGGAAGATTTGATTTCGTCGGCAAAGTTGGCTTTTTCGGCGGTATCTCATTATTATTAACAGTAATCTCTTTAATCTACTTAGCAGTTCGTGGAATTAACTACGGTATCGACTTTAAAGGTGGTACTGAAATGCAAGTTAAGTTCGCGCAAACAGTTCATATCGATGAAGTACGTAAGTCTTTAGATGGTATGGCTTTAGGTGAAGTGGGTGTTCAGGCTTTCGGTGAAGGCAATGAATTTATCATCCGTTTCCAAGGTGAAAAAGGCGCTACTGATAAAGAAACAAATGAAAAATTAAACGCTTCAATTGCAGCGTTAAAAGAAAAAATCACAACAACTTTCTCTGCACAAGGTCCTGATATCCGCCGTGTAGATACAGTTGGGCCTCAAGTGGGTGCTGAATTAAAACGTAACGGTTTCTTAGCGGTATTCTACTGTCTATTAGTTATCTTTATTTACGTTGCATTACGCTTTGACTATAAGTTCTCACCGGGTGCGGTTGTGTGCTTATTCCATGATGCGGTTATCACTTTAGCGATTTTCATCGCAGTAGGAAAAGAAGTTAACATTCCAATCATGGCGGCGATTTTAACGTTAATCGGTTTCTCTTTAAATGATACGATCGTGGTATTTGACCGTATTCGTGAAACTGAACACACGTACCGTGACCGTGGTTTTAAATTCGTGATCAACAAATCAATCAACGATATGTTAGGCCGTACTTTGATCACTTCTGGTACAGTTTTCATTTCGTCTTTATGTTTATTGATTTTTGCTAACGGTGTTGTG
>CAMLRE010000249.1 GCA_946482355.1 uncultured Bdellovibrio sp. | reverse complement strand
ACCCTTTGCAGGCTTGATCATCAGTTTGTAATTTGAATTCAATAATTTCAGCTTGAGAAGTTAAAGACGCGAAAAAGCCCACGAGTAAAATGATTAAGTTTCTCATGACTTCTAGTTTAGCGAAGTCATGAGGCAACACCCAGAGTAGGCTTAAACAATCTAGACCTTAGTTCATCCCTTTATAGGTTTGAATTTCGTTCTGTGCTTCAGATTCAGCTTGATCTAAATCATACGGGTTATAAACGTCGCCGTAAGTCGGACACATTTGCGCTAAACCCGACGCCTGCCCTTCACGTCCGCCCCAACGACCAAGCACATCTTCATTCGGATTAGAGGACAAATAGCCATTAAAAAGACGACGTTTGATTTCAGCCATATCTAAAGTTTCTTTACCGATTTTCACACGGCAGATTGACAATTCACCTGGGGCAATAGCTTTTGTGGCCAACTCAGATTCAGCACGCGCTGATAATTCTGGATGAGCAAAAATTCTCTTAAATTGTTTTAAGCGAATATCGCTAAAACCTTTTGTTCCTAAGTGCTCAATACCATGCGTGAAGTAAGCACGCGCTAACATCACCGCATCAAATAAACGACGGTCACGGCTTGGTGTTGATAACTGATCATATTGTTTCGCTACTAAACACTGCATGTTAGGTAAGTTTTTTTCTTCAGCTTTAAATTCTTTTAAAATATATAATAAATCTTCGTCTTCTTGCGCTAAAGGGCTTGCGCTGATTTTCTTTTGATTTAATTCAGCTTCTTTAACGATCGCGATTTTTAATTGTTTTTTATACTGTTCAGCTTCATCAATAGCCGTAATACGTTGTTTAACGTCATCACACGCATCTTTTAATAAACGCTCGACGATTTCTTGCAGCGATTCTTTTTTCGTCGCTAATTTAGTTTGGATTGTTTGCTTCCACGATTTTAGATCTAACTGATATTGGTCGTTGCTGTACTCTGAAAGCATACGTGGATCAGCTTGTAATTTATCAACCGGAATCCAGTAACGAAAGCCTGCGTAGCCATCATTAACATAAGTTGGAATTTTAATTTTTGCTGATAACGGATCTGCTGGGTTCGTTAATTTTTCATCGGGTTGAAAAACCCAGAAAGGATTTGGCCAGCTTGAACGCTGTTGTAATTTTGAGCCTGAAGCTTTACCCACTACAGAGTTATACACTAAACGGGGGTTACCTTTGGCATCGATGCCTGCGATTGTCCAAGAGTGGTGATTAATTTTAGCGGTTAAGATGATTACCCCTGGGCGAATGTTATTAATCGAAACTGGGTAAGTGTCATGCTGTAAGCTTGTCGTTGATACGATATCAAATAACATATTAAAAAACGCACGTAAGCGCGGTACACCTTCTGGATAATTATCAAAACGTTTCATCGATTGCGCGATGATAGATTTAGGATTCGCAGGGTTTTTAATGGCCCACGGTAAACCATTTTCAAAAGAGAAAATCACACGTAACGCATAGACTGTATCCGCGCAGTCAGTGGTCATCCCAAAGTAAGGATTTTTAACCGTCTTTTTTGTATCTAAAAATTCACGCGAAAACATATCCACGCGCGCATTGGTTTTTACCCACTCCGAGTACTTTGCTTCAAGTTCTGGGGTCCATTGTTGAGTTACAGTCCATAGATCTGCCGAAGCGGTCATGGCCTGTAATAGAATCGTTAAAAATAGGTATAATCCAAGCTTTTTCACAATACGTCCTCATCAACCCAATACGGGCTAATGCTGTTTACAGCAGAATACTGGCCAGAATAGGCTTAAATTTACGGGCAGCTGACACACGATCGTCTAATCAGATGACATACTTTTTTCGATATTTGTCACTTCGTGAAGTTAATCCCTGTCAGAATCATGACAGTAGAAATAGGGGTAATTTCGTTCTAAAAGAACTCTAAGAAAGGGGAAAATCCCATGAACAATTTAAATATGTCATTAATGGTTGTACTAGCTGCACTTATCGTAACTCACATCGTGATCGCGTAAGATCACGGTGTTTTACGTCGGTAGTGAGATTACTACTCGACGCACTGGCAGTTGGATTCGATTTTATCTAATCCCGTACAGCTGACAGTTTTGCCGTTTTTCGAGATCGAAAAAGATTCAATAATACCGGCACGTTCAACAAGAACGACCTCTTCGCCTTCTTGGAAATAAGCGCGGCTTCCGCGTTCGTCTAACACCAGGTTGGCTCCACCACGTAAATAATTAATATAATCATCTGAAGGATTACGAGCTTTCTCGGGATCCACCTGTTGTAATTCAGGAAATCCCTGATCGTTGATATTGTAAAGCTGCGCGTACTTAACTGGCGCGTTTGGATTTTCGTAGTTTACTTCTGTACGGATTCTTTTACGAGTTCCATCCGGGTTTTGCAGGTCTAACTGAGTCCAATCATCCATTTGCACCACAACTTCGCCTAAGCCCGGACGTAAGCTCACTAATAAATTATCGTAAGTTGGTTCAATCGTTGGATTATCAATCGCTGTAGAGACTTTTAAGCATGTACCGATTGTTTTTAAATGATTGGCGAAGTTCTTAGAAATCGTGTCACGCGCTGTTCCTGGTTGTAATGCAGCCGATGCCGAAACTGGTGCACGGGTTACTTCAGCCGGAATATTTTCGTTTACAATTTTAGTCGTAGGGACATTGTAATCAGAATCTGAATCGATTTTATTTTTTTTGATATTTAAAGCTTCAGTGGGATGGTCAGCAAAATAAAAAAGAGCCATCGCGATTAACGTGGCTCCAATTCCTAGTAATAAATCTTTTCTCATACCCTACTCCGCCTATCACAGCGAAGTGGGCCGTGATAGCTATTTAATTAAACCAATTTCACGAAGTCTTTGCATCAAAAATTCGTGACCAGTGATGTCTGGGTATTTAGCGCCCGCACCACGGCAAGATGGTAAACAGCTTAATAAGCTTTCTGGATGCGGATGCATAAAGAATGGCATTGAGTAACGAGACTGATTTGTTCCATCTTGAGGGTTGATCACACGGTGTGTAGTCGATGGAATCACTTCGTTTGTTAAACGAGCTAACATATCACCCGCATCAACAATTAATGTTCCGAAATCAGATTCGATATCTAACCAAGTGCCATCGCGGTCTTTTAATTGAAGACCTGATTGCGTAGCCGCCGGTAAGATCGTGATAAAGTTAATATCTTCGTGAGCCGCTGCACGAATGCAACGAGGATCAGTGCCTTCTGGAATTGGTGGGTAATGAAGTAAACGTAAGATCGAGTTACCTTCTTGCACCATGTTTTTAAAATAAGTTTTTTCAACTTCTAATGGATACGTTAACGCTTCCATCATTTGAATGCCGGCTTCTTCTAATTTAGAGAATAATTTTTCAAACACCGGACGGAATTCAGGAATCGTATCATCGGGCCAAATGTTTTTTGGATAGTATTTAGAAAACTGGTGATCGTCTGGAACTTCACGACCCACGTGCCAGAACTCTTTTAAGTCTTTTACTTCAGCACCCTTCGCGTGCTCTGTACCAAACGCCGTGTAACCACGTTGGCCGCCACCTTTTTCAGAAATGTAAGTGCGTTTTTTCGCATCTGGAAGCGCGTAGAATTTTTCTAAGATTTGATAAGATTGTTTAAGAAGGTCTTGATCAACATCGTGATCTTTTAACACGATAAAACCGTAATCTTTAATGCCTGTGAAAAGCTGATCGATGAACTTCACTTTGTCGGCTTCAGAGCCTTTCGTGTAGCTTCCAAGGCTTAATGTTGGAACTTTACGTAACGTGGATTGAGCTTTATTTTCTTGCGTTTGCATGCAAATCTCCCCTACTTATCGTGTTTTTCAAACCTAACCAATAAACCATATCTTAGGCAAAATCTCTAGAAAATGGCGACGTGTTAAGCAAGTATTTGGCGATTTTTCAGGACTGTAAAGGAGTTGGACAGGGGAAAGGGCTATGGGTTCGGAAAAAGCTTCATTATTTCTACGAAAGCCGCTTCCGCAGAAAACTGCTTTTCTTGCGAAATCATTCCTCGCGTTTGCGGAACAAAAATTATATCTTCAACATTAGGGACCCTCGGTTTCAAAAACTCGACAAATAATAACCAATCTTGCTTTGATTTTCCGTACCAAAACAACCAGTCTAACAATGCTCCGCCAGATTCTCGAAACTCTAATCTCGCACAGAACGGTGATTCCATAGTAATTTTAGTTAAATTGCTATATGACAAAGAGTGCTTCACTTTACCCATAATTGTTAAAGCTTCGTTATTTGTATAAACCCATTTTCTTTTCCACACAGAAAAATAAAAAAATGATGCAAATATTGCGAAAAACAATAGGAAGAAAATCAAAGTTACTAGAGTTGCGAAAAAGAGTTGTTCCAAAATCGAAGATTTTGCTGACT
>CAMLRE010000248.1 GCA_946482355.1 uncultured Bdellovibrio sp. | reverse complement strand
GGCGCAAGCTAAAGAACTAGGATCAGATATTTTAGGAAGCTTCAGAAATCCGGCAGCCAAAAACCTAGGTGATGACGATGTTCGTGATAGCTATCTAAGCCCTGGTTTTAACTGTGATCCATCGCAGTTAGTTTCACAGCCGCAACAACAAAAAGATAATCAAGCCAACAAATAGAGTCTCATTCTGAGAATTAACAAAGACTGTCAGCCCAAAAGCGGCAGTCTGACAGGCACGTCTTACGCTGATACGACGCCCACGCATTTAATCACATTTGGTGTGGAACGGTTCTTTCATTACTTCTTCTGTAACAAGGGAGAATGAATATGAAAAAATCAATTTTTGCCAAAGCCGCTTTAGTACTTTTAACTTTAACAGCTACAACAGTCGTACATGCCCAAGTTTCTCCTGAAGATTATGAGCGCGAAGAAGGCCGTATGGAAGCCGCAGCTTACAATCAAGCTATCGACATGAAAAAAGAATTTGATTCTATCGTTAAAAAAATCAGTGATTTACAAGAAGACGTAGGTTTTTCAACAGAAGATTCAAACGGTTTAGTAAAAGCTTTAGGTGAAAAACTAGATATGACTGATGAATTAAGAACAGAATTCTTAGGTGTAGCTGCTGAAATGCAAAAACAAGAAGGCAACGAATTATTCAAAAGCTACGGCAAAGCCCATAATATGTTAAAAGAAGCACGCAAAAACTTAAAAGAAGCAAAAGCTTTAGCTGAAAAATTTCAGTAATAGTTTTTAATTCTGAAAATTTGAAGATTTAGAAATCGAAAATTAAAGATTAATTTAAACATAAAAAAGGATCACAGCAGTGATCCTTTTTTATTGCTCATGATTTGGGTTTACACCCTGATTATTTTCGCTCGGGGTTTCAGATTACAATGTAAACCGAAATCAAGAGCGTCGAAAAACGAGCAATAAAAAACTTAATCGCTCGCACCGAAAGCCGCCGCCTAATCGTCAGCTAACGAAACACCAACCGGGGCTTCAAGAGCACGGATTGTTCCGCGCATTTTATAAATCATCCATAAACCCGGAAACGCCATGATCGCTGATAATAAAAAGAATTTCGGCCAACCAATGCTTGTGACTAACACGCCTGCTAACGGGCCAACCCATACGCGGCCAACTGATGCAAAAGCAGATAGTAGCGCATACTGAGTCGCCGTAAATTTTTGATTACAAAGCGCCATTAAAAAAGCTACGAAAGCTGCTGTTCCCATACCGCCAGTTAAGTTTTCAATTGCGACAGAAAATAATAACAACCAATCAACGTTAGTGGCTTCTTTTAACGAAGCAATCACGATATCAAATGGTGGTAATTCAAATCCGCCCCAAGCTCCTTTACCAGCCACAGCCACGTAATAAAAACCAAAGTTAGAAAGTAATTGTAAGACACCAAAAATTAATAATGAACGGTATAAACCAAGACGCACCATCATTGATCCGCCGGCAATAGCTCCGAAGATAGTAAGCCACATACCAAACACTTTATTCACCACACCGATTTCAGCTTGGCTAAAGCTAGCACCTTTTAACAAGAACGGAGTCAGTAGTGAACCCGCAAAAGCATCACCTAATTTATAAAGAATAATTAAACCTAAGAATGCACCAGCACCCTTCATTGAAAAATAATTAGATAACGAAATATTTAAAGTTTCAAACTTAGCTTTTTTGGCCGCAAACCAAGCTAATGGTACGGTAAACGCTAAACCTAAAAGTAACGAAACCATATCGGCCCATTTTTTTAAATCAGGATTCGCTTTACCATCTTCTAAAACAGGAAATAACGGCGTTAACATGTTTTCAGAAAACGGCGTCGCAAGTTTTGTTGTAAACTGATAGCCAATCACAACCGCAATTACGACCGCAAAAAAGCCGATCACGTCATTTTTAGCATTCGTTGTCGGAGCGATAGAAGTTTTAGGAACCGGTGGTAAAAAGAATAACGAAATCGCCGAAAACACCGCCATGATCATACCCATGATGGTGTAAATCTTAGACCACGCCCAACCATTACCGGTAGCCGTATCGGCCCAAACAAACGCGATACCACCAGATAGGATCATAGCTAGTCGGTAACCAAATACAGTCAGTGAAGATCCAAAGCCGCGCTCAGATGAATCTAAAACGTCTGTACGGTAAGCATCGATCACCACATCTTGTGAAGCTGAGAAGAAGGCAACTAACACGGCCACTAAGGCAACAGCTTGCGCACTTTCACTGGGTTTAAATAACGAAATTAAAAATAAAGAACCCGCTAAACCTAATTGCGTGACCACAAGCCAACCTTTACGGCGGCCAAAGAAAGGCAATTCAAAACGGTCCATCAGCGGAGCCCATAAAAACTTAAACGTATACGGAAGACCTACTAGCGTAAAAAAACCGATGGTTGAAATATCCACACCATCGGTTGTAAGCCACGCTTGTAAAGATTGGCCGGTTAATGCAAGCGGAAGACCTGATGCAAAACCTAGAAGTAAAATCGATAATTGCTTGCGATTAAATAATTTTTTAAACCACATCTTTATTGATGTCCTTTCGCATTTGCCATAACAGCTGACTTAAATAAGCACGACGGGTTTCACCCGTTGTAACCATTAATAATTTTGTAATTTTAAGATTCATAGGATCTGTTAATAATAAAATTAACATTTCTTGAATGTAATTAGTGTTTAACGTTACGTAATTATCCGTACCCACACCTAACTGCACATTCTTTTTCTCCCACCAAGAAAACGGGTGGTCTTTGTAATCTTCAAATTTACCAGTCAGTTTATTGTTAGACGACGGAAGGGCCACTAATGACACGTTCTTTTGAATCAGACGGTTTAAAACATCATGTTGGTACTGTTCAATTTCACGGGCCGTGTGGAATTTAGTTTTTAAAAATTGAGTGCGTTCTTTTTCAGTTAATGTTTCGCCAGAGAATAATTTTTCTAAAACATTTTTATGTGAACCCCAGTCAAGATCAATCAATTCTTTTCCGTCATGCGAAGTTTTTGAAATCGGTTTACCTTCGTGATTAGCTTTAATCACTTTTTGGTAAAGTCTATGAAAATATCTATTCGGATTAATACCTAAAGAAATCCCGTGCTCTAAAGTGTCGATGTGCCAGATGTTCATGGCATTGTCGACCGCTTGAATACCATGGCGAAGTGTATGCCATGTTTCACCGTGATGGGATCTGATTTTAAAACCTTTGTACTGAAGTTTTCTTAAACCAGCTTGTAATTCAAAGAAATGTTGTTTCGTATACATTTCGCGTTCGTCACCCACGGTATCAACCTCAGTTAACACATCTTTTAACTCAGGGTACTTAACAATAAGTTTTAAAATTTCATCGACTTGGTACATGAAGTGATCTTTGCGGTTAGCAAATTTCGCCGAATCGAAAAAGCTAGGTTCTTTTCTGAACGACGGTGAAAGAATAAATTTAAAATCCGGATATTTTTTTTGAAATGAACTAAAACCATCATATAAACCCATCACCACATCATCAGCCGTCACTGAATCAGCACCTGGGATTTGTTCAGCGGCATCAGATGTTGAACGGCTTAACGAGAATTTTAAGCGGATATGACCTACGTTAAAGTTTGTGTATAAGTCTTCGGCCATGCTGTAAGCGGCTTCAGCGTGAACTTCACGAGACGTGAAAATTAATTTCGGTAAGAAAAGAATTTTTAAGTATTCAGAAAAACCTTCAGTTTCTTTTAAGCGAATTAACTTATCAACATCAGCGGCTGATTTAATCGGCCAAGCATTCTGACCGTAAGCATGTTTAATTTTTTGCTCGTAGATAGCCGCGTGCGGCCCATCAAGTAATGGTTTTAACTTCGACCATAAAAAGCCCGCTGTTAATGAACCTGTTAAGTGAATATGCTCTTCACGGTATTTTAACGGAAAACGTTTAAAAAACTCTTCAAGCACTAACGAAAAAGGATGTTTGATCAGATCATGAATCGTTTTTTGATTGGTGATGAATTCATTTAATAATTTTTGAAAATTTTCAACACATTCATAAGCTTCGGCATTTTTAGATTTTAATGAAGACGACAATAAAAGATCTAACGTGTCTGTCAACGTGATGCCGTTTGTTTCAGAGACAATTTCAGTAAATTCTTTAACTAATAATTTGTGAGTGATTGATACTATCATCCCTAAAGGTTAAAGGGATTATAGCCACTTGTACATGACTTTATGAGGGCCAGCTCCTGGAATATCAAACATATCTCCGATGATGGTAAAACCATTTTTTTCATAGAACGGAAACGCAATTTCGCGGGCATTAAACCAAAGCAGATCACAGTTCATAACTTTCAAAAGCATTTCGCCCTGTTGCAGGATTTTAGAACCTAAACCCATTCCACGATAAGAATGATCGGTCGCCATACCACGTAAGCG
>CAMLRE010000247.1 GCA_946482355.1 uncultured Bdellovibrio sp. | reverse complement strand
GCAATTTCAGCCATTTCAATCGCTGATTGTACGCGTGTAGGAATTCCGGCTTTTTCGAAAGCGTCTTGAAGAGCTAAAGCGTTGATACATGTTGCAAGCATTCCCATTTAATCAGAACTTGCGCTATCCATACCCTGAGCTGAAGCGGCCACACCGCGGAAGATATTACCACCACCGATAACAACGCCGATTTGTACGCCTGTATCGAAAGCCGCTTTAACGTCTTGAGCGATCTGAGCGATTACTTGAGCGTTGATTCCTGTTCCCTGAGTACCAGCTAAGGCCTCACCACTAAGTTTAAGTAAGATGCGTTTGTAAACTGGTTTTGCCACAGGAATCCTTTCGGTGATGAATGAATGATTTTGCTTGGATAATTTTTGTTGTCTTAGTTCGACAAAAAAAAAGCCCTCCGAAGAGAGCTTTTTTTATTTGCTTGGTCTTAGTGACCTTGCATTGAAGCAACTTCAGCTGCGAAGTCGTTCACTTTTTTCTCGATACCAGCGCCTAATTCAAAACGTGTGAAACGTTTGATAGTTAATTCGCCACCAGCTTTTTTACCTGCTTCTTTAGCGTAAGCAGAGATAGTTAAGTCTGGGTTTTTTACGAATGCTTGGTCTACTAAGCAGTTCTCAGCTAAGAACTTACGGATTTGACCTTCAACGATTTTTTCGATCATTTCTGGTTTTTTGCCTGATTCTAAGTTCTTTTGTTTTAAGATTTCTTTTTCTTTAGCAACTGTTTCTGGATTCATATCAGCAGAAGATAAAGCCATTGGGTTCATCGCAGCGATATGTAAGCAAACGTCAGAAGCGAAAGCTTTTGTATCAGCAGAAGCTGCTACAGCAGCAGATGGAGTTTGCACTTCGATCATCACGCCGATTTTACCTTCGCCGTGAACGTAAGTGTGAACTAAACCTGTTTCGTTTGTTTGATATTTTTCAAAACGACGTAAAACTAAGTTTTCACCGATAGTTGCGATACCGTTTTTTAAAGCGTCGCCTACAGTTTGACCTGCGTTTTTGTGGAAAGGTTGAGTTAATAAGTCACCTTGGTGACTTGTGTGAAGAATGTGATCAGCAACGCTTAAAGTAAATGCTTTGAAGCCTTCGTTACGAGCAACGAAGTCAGTTTCAGAGTTCACTTCAAGAACAACAGCTGTTTTACCGAAAGTTAATGCTACAACAGTACCTTCAGCAGCAACGCGGTCAGCTTTTTTAGCTGCAGCAGATAAGCCTTTTACGCGTAACCATTCAACAGCAGCTTCAAAATTACCATTAGATTCTTCTAAAGCTTTTTTACAATCCATCATACCTGCGTTTGTTTTTTCACGCAGTTCTTTTACCATAGATGCAGAGATAGACATGCTTTTCTCCTTTTAGAAATTCAGCTGATTACTCAGCTGAATCGTTTTTCTCTTCGTTTAATTCAGCTTCGATTTCAACTAGATCAGCTGTACCAGCTGCAACTAATTTACGAGACTTGTTAGCTTTAACAACAGCTGGGCCTGCGCCTTTAGCTGGAGCTGCTTTAGCATCGTCTTTCTTAGGACCACGAGGACCACGTTTAGCTGGAGCTTCAGTCGCTGCAGCTGCTTCTTTATTGTCAGAAGCTTTGTCAGTCATAGTGCGAGCTTTTTGTTCCCAAACTTTAGCACCTTCAACATAAGCATCAGCGATTAAGTTAGAGAATAATTTGATAGAGCGGATAGCATCGTCGTTACCTGGAATTGGGTAATCAACTAATTCTGGATCAGAGTTAGTATCAGCGATAGCAACAACTTTGATACCTAATTTTTTCGCTTCTAATACAGCGATGTGTTCTTTAGGAAGATCTACTACGAACATAACCGCAGGAATTTGTTTCATTTCGCGGATACCTTCTAAGTATTCAGTTAAACGGATGTATTCGTTATCTAAACCAGCGCGCTCTTTTTTAGTTAAAAGATTGAAATCGCCTGATTCTTTCATTTTGTCGATTTTACGTAAACGATCGATAGATTGTTTGATCGTTTCGAAGTTTGTTAACATACCACCTAACCAACGTTTAGTAACAAAGTATTGGCCAGATTTTTTTGCAGCTTCTTGGATTGGTTCGATAGCTTGTTTCTTAGTACCAACCATGATCATTGTTCCACCTTGAGCAGCGATTTCTTTTACGAAGTCTGCAGCTTGGTTAGCGCGAACAACTGTTTTTTGTAAGTCGATGATATGGATTCCACCGCGAGCTGTGTAAACATACGGTTTCATTTTTGGGTTCCAGCGTTGTGTTTGGTGACCAAAGTGTACGCCAGCGTCTAACATTTCTTTCATGGTAACTTGTGCCATGTATAATTCCTTTTTTTCTGGTTATGCCTCCGGGTGGCAGAGCTCGTGAAGTTGGACTTCATAGATTCATGTGAACCTATTTTTGCGAGTGTTTCCGATGCAACCAATTTAAGCATCAGACCAGGTATTACCATCCCGTGTGTTTTAGTGAGGATCAGAGATAGCAAACTGAAGGGGGGTTAGGCAAGCGGGAAATCCTTATTTTTAGGACTTCTGGACACTTTAAAAAGCCGTTTAATTGAAGGACAACTGAAAAAACCTCCATTATAGTCTAACCCATGAAAAACAGTCTACTTTTAGTAATCGCGATCGTTCTTGGTTTACTGCCGGTTCAGGCAAAAAACTTCTCTTTTGAAACCTATAAACAAAAGCCCAAATTAGTGGTGGTTGTGGTGATCGACCAGTTCCGCTCAGACTTTTTAACTCGTTACCAGAAAGACTTTCAACCTGCGTCTGCCCTGGGTTTTAATCACATGATGTCGACAGGGGCCTATTTCGCGCAAAGCACTTATGGGATTATGCAGGCGATGACCTGTCCTGGGCATGCGATGATTTTATCGGGATCATATCCGGCACAAACAGGAATTCAGATTAACGAATGGTACGATACAAAAACGCACAAAAAAATTTACTGTGCGGATGATGCTGAGTTTGGATTTTCTCCGCGCCGTTTGAAAACGACAACTTACGGCGACGAAGTTAAAAATATTTATCCAGATAGCAAAGTTTTTACGGTTTCGTTAAAAGACCGTTCAGCGATTTTCTTAGGTGGGCACCGTGCGAACATGGCCCTTTGGTATGAAGATAAACCTAAAGAATGGTCGACGACAAAATATTACGGCGAGGCGCCGAAGTGGTTAGAAAAAATTAATGCCAAACAAAGAACAAAGGGTAATTTAGAAGAAAAAAATCTGGAAGCCGCCATTGCGGGAACTGAAGCCACGATGGATTTAGCGATCACAGCTTTGACTGAAGAAAAACTAGGTCAGCGTAATACAAATGGCCCTGATGTTTTAGGTGTGAGCATGTCAAACCACGATATCTTAGGTCACAAAGAAGGACCAGATTCGCCGAATTTAAAAAAGCTGACATTGGTTGAAGATAAGCAGCTTGCAAAATTATTTACGGCTTTAAAACAAAAAAATCTTTTAGATAAAACAGTTGTTGTTTTAACAGCTGACCACGGCATACCGCCTGCTGGTGATTTACTTCGTACTGGAAAAGTTCCTACAGGTGAACTGGATTTTTTAACAGCGATCAAATTAGCCAATGAAAAACTAACTAAAGAGTTAGGTTCAAGCGGCGAAAACCCTTGGGTAGAAAGTATTTTTCTTTCGCACGTTTATTTAAATCGTACACGTTTAACTGAAAAAAATATTGATCCGGCAAAAGCGCAGGATTTAATTAAAGATATTTTTGCACAGTTACCGGGAATTTATAAAGTCGTAACCCGCGAACAAGTTTTACAGTCTAAAATTCCTTATTTTGATTTACGTTTTCCGGTAGAAAATAGTTTCGTGCCTGAGATGGCCGGGGATTTAATGTTAATCCCGGAACCATTCTTTGCGCAAAAAACAGGGGCTCCGGTAAATCACATGACGAACTGGAATTACGATAATTCTGTTCCGGTCATTATTTGGGGGCCAAAATGGTTTCAAGCCGGAGTTTATGCAGGATCGCGCGTAGTTGATATTGCTCCGACATTATCATTTGTAACTGGAGTTTTACCTCCGGCTAAAGCCAGTGGTCGTGTCTTAGACGAAGCTTTTAAAAACTAGACTTACATTTCATGGATTAACGATAAAAAATTAATCCATGTGGATTTTGGCTCGCTTAATTATCTTAATCGGTGGCTTTTATATTCGTTACACGAATATTTTTCGTAAGCGTTTTAAATTTGATAAGAAGCAGTCTAACATTTCTTACGGTGTTTTAGAATCCAAGCACAAAGGTAAGATCGTTGAGTATTGCTTGGCGGTGCCAATTGAAACAGACACTGTGTTTAAAATTTCTCGCGAAGGTCAAACCAATCGTTTTTTAAAATCTGTTGGTTTTGCCTCTGAAATTCAAACCGGCGATATGGATTTTGATGA
>CAMLRE010000246.1 GCA_946482355.1 uncultured Bdellovibrio sp. | reverse complement strand
GACGATCACAGGGCAGGATTCGTCATCACCGGCGTGACCTACGCGAACCATAGCGATTTCGTTAGCAATGGCTTTTTGATCGGTAAAAATAAAAGTTAATGGTTTAAAATAAAGTTTGACCGAACTTTCTTCGCGAAGGGCTAAAATTTTATCGCTCACGGCCTTAAAAACTTCGCGAGCACGAAAAGTAAACCCGGTATCGTCTGGCGAAAGTGGAAAGCCTTTTGTGTAATGATAAACTTCGCCAGTTCCAACAGAAGATTCCCATTTTTCGCTGAACGTGCAGTCTAGACCTTCTGGAAAACGAGGGTCGGGGTAACCCTTAGCCCACAGGGTTTTACAGTTAATCGATTCGGCTTGGGTAACGCTTGATAGAAGTAAAAATAGACTTAAGAAAATTAGCTGTTTCATAGAGAGGGTTTTTAGCCAATTTTTTCTCTTTGCAAAAGTAAAAAAAGATGTTCAGCTTATTAAAAAGGATTTTGTATGAAAACTCTTCTATTCGCCGTATTAATTTTACCTCAATTTGCATTTGCCGCTCTTAATGGAACTTGGACAGGCTGGGCTTACTGGCGTTACCAAGGTGAAGGCCCTAAGTGCTTTGCGCAGATGAAGTTTTCTGAAGATCCGGCTAAGTTTATTCTTAAAGGTGGTTTAATTGACTGTGATGTGGTCTATATGGAAACCGACAAACGCGAATTCACAAAAGACCCCAACGGTGAATTGATCTTAGATGGCGAAGTAGCCGGGGCATGGAGTGTTGACGGTGCTGTGAGTACGTATAAATGGGAAGAGCAGTACAACGAAACGACTGTGGTTCATGTGCATATGCGTGTTGAAGGTGGTCACATGGATTATAAAGAGCAGTGGATCGAAGCAGACGGAAGTCTTCTATATGATATCGAAGGTCGTCTTTTTCAGGGGCAGTAAGCCTCATTCATAGTTGCTTCATAATTTCTTAACAGCTTCTTGATCGTAGATTTGGCCGTTTTAATTTTATGAAGCAATGCTTTTTTATAAGTGTATCTTTTTAGAACGAAGCTGTGTTTCCGCGAAGTCTCGCATTATCTCAAATTACCGTATCAAGACGTGAAATTAAAATCCGATAAGTTAAGGGTCCGATACTTGAATTTAGTACGTTAGCTCTTAATAAAGGATAAAAACCATGAAAACAAATCGCGTTTTAACTGCGGTGTTAGTAGCTTCACTTTTAACTTTAACTGGTTGTAAGAAAGAATCTGATGATTCGTCTTCTACGGCTACCACTGTTACTGAAGCTCTTATTGCTAAGTCATGGGCGTCAAACTGTGTAACAGCTGCGGTGGCAGATCCGGTAACTGGTTCTGCTTATTATTCGATGAGTTTAACTTTAAATGCCGACAACACTTTTAGTTATGCTCAATATTGGTATACGAATTCAAGTTGCTCTGGTCTAACTAAGGTAATGTATTACGTTGCTGGAGCATACGCTATCGCTTCAATTAATGGTTCGGCGACGACAGACGGTTTTGGATTAGCTTTTTTTGCAACATCTTCAAGTTTTATGGCTACAGATACGACGGTGCAAGGTCAGTTTAATACGGCATGTGGTGGTACAAGTCCGTACGCTGGTGGTGTAAACTCATCATATAATGGTGTAGCTCAAAATTCATACGGTACAAGAACTTGCATGAATATGGTGTTTGCAAATAGCACTGATGATACATTCTATACAGTAGCAACTTTTAATAATAGCGCCTTAGCGATTGGTGATGGCTCTTTCTCAGGGCTTCCAGGTGTACCTGAAAATTCGACACCTCCAGCTGCAGCAGGCATTTCTTTACACTAGTCAGTTTTACATTCTTATGAAAGACTTAGCTTGAAGAGAGCTAAGTCTTTTTTATTTTTAAAGGGTTAATTATGAAACTTAATTTAAAATTAGTAATCGCCGTTTTAGTTTTTTCGTCTTCAGCTTTTTCCGCAGCTGAGATTTCTTGCCAAGAGCAGGCCGAAGCCGCAGCCATTGCCAATGAAAAAGAATCAAATAAAAAAGAAAAGTTTCAGGTTAAGAACACGGTCAAAGCAGCGACTGATTCAAAAACTGAAGAGACTTACACTACTGAAGTTTACAACTCAAATGGTGGCTTTGTTCCTTATAATATCGTTGTTAAAAAAGCAGGTTGCAAAATTTTATCAGTAAAGGCTACGACTCTATAATGCACTGGCGTTCGAAATTACTTCACCCAACTAATCATGCTCCTAAAGACTATAATTCTTTAACTATTCCGGTTCACCGGGCTTCAACAGTGGTCTTTGAAAATACCAAAGGCATTATTGATAACTGGAGACAAAAAACTCACGGTTATACCTATGGCCTATTCGGAAGCCCAACGGTGGTTGAGTTAGGAACTCGTATCGCAGAAATTGAAGGAGCTCATCACACTTTTATCGTGCCCGGCGGGCAAGCGGCAATTTCAACGGTGTATTTGGCTTTTTGTAAAACGGGCAGTCATTGTCTTGTGCCGTACAGTGCTTATGGGCCTAATAAAGAACTAGCGTATGGTTTATTAAAAAACATGGGCATTGAAGTTCAAACTTATGATCCTTCAATCGGTGCAGGCATTGCGGATTTAATTAAACCTAACACTCATCTTATTTGGACCGAAAGCCCGGGATCAATCACCATGGAAATTCAAGATGTGCCAGCGATTGTAAAAGCTGCTCATGCGCATAATGTTCCTGTTGCGATTGATAACACTTATTCAGCCGGTGTGATGTTTGATGCTTTTAAACATGGTGTTGATGTCAGTGTGCAAGCGCTTACAAAATATATCGGTGGACATAGCGATATCGTTTTAGGATCGCTATCGGTGGCTAATAATACCTTATATGAAAAAGTGGGATCTATCTGGGCACAGCTTGGAATGAATGTATCACCTGACGATGCAAGTCTTGCTTTACGTGGACTTCAAACTTTAGGGGTGCGTTTAGAAAAATTAGAAACCAGTGCCTTAAAAATTGCAACTTGGTTAAAAGCCCACGCCGATGTTGAATTAGTTCTTCACCCAGCGTTACCGGATTGCGGCGGTCATGAAATCTGGAAGCGGGATTTTACCGGCTCAGCCAGCGTGTTTTCATTCGTATTTAAAGAACATGTTTCAAAAGAGCAAGTTATTGCTATTGTTGAAAATTTAAAATTATTTAAACTTGGTTTTAGCTGGGGCGGTACTCAGTCATTAGCAATGGTGTACCCAGGCTTACATAGACCTAATCGCGATTATAAAGACCGTCTAGTGCGCCTTAATATTGGTTTAGAAGAACCAGAAGATCTTATTGCTGATATTCGTTCGGCAATTGAAAAGATCAGAAAGTAATTTATGAGAAAGTTAATTGTTATTTCATTTTTAACTCTTGATGGTGTGATGCAGGCACCGGGCGGTAAAGACGAAGATACGTCAGGTGGCTTTCAGCACGGCGGTTGGCAAATGGCTTATGAAGGCGACAGCACGGTGATTGACGAAATGAATAAAGCGGGTGGGTTTCTTATAGGCCGTAAAACTTACGATCTTTTTTCTCGCTACTGGCCCACTGAAGGAAAAGATATTCCCTTCTTTGGGGATTTAATGAACAACCTTCCGAAGTATGTGGCTTCAAAGACATTAAATAAAGTCGACTGGAATAATTCAACTTTACTTAAAGGTGATTTAAAAGAAGCTATTATTAAAGTTAAAAACGAACCGGGTAAAGACATCTATATCTGGGGGAGTAGTGATCTTTGCCAGACATTGATGCGCCTGAATGTGATTGATGAATATGTACTGATGATTCATCCGGTTGTGCTTGGATCAGGCAAACGTTTATTTAAAGAAGGCAGTTCAAAACAAGATCTGGAACTTGTTAACTCAAAAACAACCAAAGACGGTATTGTCGTAATAACTTATAAAACTAAAGCTTAAATAGTCGTTTCTATTCGTTGGCTAATGAGCGAGCGTTAATTTTATCCATAAAAAATTGTCGCTCAAGTTTTTTAAAAGATTCATATTTTACATTAGTGCCTAAAATCGCGATTTGCGCTTCGACGTTTCTTCTTTCTAAGTCACGTAGCTTTTGTAAATCGCTTTGAAGTTTGTCTTTAGTTAAATATTGGCTGGCTTCTGCAATACTTTGAACTAATGACTTCGAATTAGCGATGATTTGAATAGTTTTTTGCTCGTCGATTTTCCACGTTTTTAAAAAGTAGACGGTCACTTTTTTAACCCATTCATCCTGATAGCTTTGATTTAAATACGCGTCGACATAGCCATTGGTGTAGATCGTGGCATCGACGTAAGAGTCAAAGTACTGAGAAGTTTTAACAGCGACAAATTTGTTTTCAATTTCTTTTTTGCGGCGCGCTTCATTTGTACGGGTTAATTCTTCTTGAAAAGAGTCTTTTGAGAACTGCTTATAAAGAAAACTTCCT
>CAMLRE010000245.1 GCA_946482355.1 uncultured Bdellovibrio sp. | reverse complement strand
TCGAGGTTCATAAAGGTGAGTAAGAAAAAACCATTATCCTTAGGTAAGAATTATCGCTCGTTAAGATCTATCTTAATTATATGGTTTACTTTATTTTCGATTATTCCGCTGTTATTTGTAGGTTGGTATTCGGTTTTTAAGTTTGAAAAAGCTTTTGACCAGGAAGTTTCACAGCGTTTACAAGGTAATGGACGCGAAATTGAATCAATCATTTCTGATTATTACCGTGCGGTCACAACACAAAAAGAACAGTACGCGGTTGATCCGCGTGTAGCAGCCGCTTTGACGATGGCTGATCGCGGGGCTTTAAATAATATTTCAGTTGAATGGATCAGCCGAAGCCCGATCACAGCACTTTCATTTTATGATAAAGGTGGCCGCTTAATTACGACATCTTACCGCGATGATAAAAATCAGATTCGTCATTTTGAATTAACAGCCGAAAAAATTCTTTTAAACGAAAAATACTTACAAAATTTAAAAGATAAATCAGATATCGGCTTTGTCGATGAATCAAAAAACAAAGTGTCTTTAATTTTGTTTTCGAAAGTATTAAACGCCAGCGGTAAACATGTTGGTTATTTTGAACAAATTATTGAACTTAAAGAATTGTTCTTAAGCCGTATCCGTTCACGTTTAAAAATCGAATCTTTCTTAATCACTGATCAAAAAGAAATGATCGCAGCCTCTCGTAATGAATTTCGTAACATTAAATTAGCCGGAACAAAAATCGCCGATGATAAATTAGTAGATTACAATCTTTACGGGCAAAATTACGGCTTTATCGTGTATCCGCTAAGCTGGGACAGATCAAAATTTTTTATTGGCCTTGGAACTTTAAAAAAAGATTCGCAAGCCATTCTTAAAAACGTAAATATCGCCTTTGTCACTGTCGTTTCAGTGGTATCGGTGTTTTTGATTCTAACAATTTTAATTACCACAAATTGGTTCTTAAAACCCGTTGAACGTTTAATTAACGGTTTTAAAATGTTCGACCGCAGTGAACAGCTGCATCAGTTACCGGTAAATAACAAAACTGAAATCGGCCTTTTAACTGAAGCGTTTAATGAGATGAGTTATAAGGTTTTTCAGGCCCGTATGGATTTACGTAAAAAAATCAAAGAGCTTGAAAAAACCAACTCAGAACTCGTCGAAGCCCAAACAAAACTGGTTCACTCGGCTAAAATGACAAGTTTAGGTCAGCTCGTGGCCGGTGTTGCGCATGAATTAAATAATCCGATCGGGTTTATTTACAGTAATATGACTCACTTAAAAGAATACACAGATAATCTTTTTAGTGTGATTGATTCAGTCAAAGATCAAGACGAAAACATGCGTAAAAAAATCGCCGATATGGATTATGATTTCGTAAAGTCAGATCTTCCGCGTTTGATTAAGTCATGCCAAGACGGTGCTCAGCGTACACGTGATATCGTTTTAGGTTTAAGAAACTTCTCGCGTTTAGAAGAAGCGCAGTTAAAAGAAATCGATATTCACCAGTCTTTAGATACAACGCTTGAAATTTTACAAAGCGAAATTAAAAACCGTATTGTGGTTCATAAACAGTATGAACCGGTTCCCCGAGTTCTGTGTTTTGCCTCACAGATCAATCAGGTTTTTATGAATATTCTTTCTAATGCGTTACAAGCTATTCAAGGTAACGGCGAAATCTGGATCACGACAATTCCGCTCAAAGCAGGCCCTGATCAAATCGGCCGTGTGCAAATTTCTGTACAGGATTCTGGATCGGGAATGGATGCGCAAACATTAGAGAAAATCTTTGAACCTTTCTTCACCACAAAAGGCGTGGGGCAAGGTACAGGGTTAGGATTAAGTATTTCTTACGGTATCATTCAAAATCATGGTGGTGAAATTCAAGTGCGTTCACAAAAAGGTGTCGGTACTGAATTTGTGATCATCATTCCGGTGAATCCGCCAAAGAATTTTAAAGTTTGATTCAAAATGAAACGTGTTTTTAAACGATTTTAAGTTCAGTCGGGTTTGTTCCGATAAGACATTCGTGGTTGGAATTAATAAGTTTCTTAATATAGTTATCATTTTAGGCTGTGTAGTTATGGCCATCTTTTTCTATCAGGCAAAAGTTGAAAATGATAAGTCAGCTAAGGTTCAAAACCAATCGGTCGAGCAAAGTTCTGTAAAGCCAATGGATCCACAGGATTTAGCTAATAAATATTTGCAACAAGCACAGCAAAACTTAGCGACTGAGGAACTAAAAGCATCAATCAATATTAAAAAAGCAATGAATGATTCGCACCAGGCGGCTCAGCCTAAAGTGGTTGAAACAGATCCATCAAAAGTTCCGATTGATCAGCAGATCTGGAAAGATCCATCTGAACAAATGAAAGCGGAAGTTCCGCTTGAGCAACGTTTTTCTCAAGAGTTAAATCAAAAAAATACAGGCGAAATTGATAAGCAAGAATACATTCGCCAATTTAAAGAAAACGCCCGCAAAAGCGGTTACGAAATTACTGTTAACGATGATCTAGAAGTGACTAGTGTAACGCCGATTAGAAAACCTCAGAACTCAAAGAATGACTACGATTCCAATCAAGGGTCACAAGAATCTGAATATTAATTCAAAAATTTGAGATGACCCTTTGTTGTTTTGATCTGCCTCCGGCAGACCTTTTTTCTAAAGGGCCGTCGCGGACGGCCAGTCCTCTCGGTCGTCCTTGTGCTAAAATCGTAGAATTAATTATTGGCGAGCTGAAGCTCGCTTTTTTGTTTCAAAATTAAAACAACTTGGCTTCGCTGAAGCTGTAGTACTTATCTTTGGTGAAGATGATGTGATCTAAGATGGGTATTTCTATTATCTTTGAACATTTTAATAATTTTTTTGTGATGCGGATGTCTTCAAGCGATGGTTCGGTGCTTTGGCTTGTGTGATTGTGGGCGATGATAATGGCATAGCTGTTGGCGTGAACGGCTTCGCGGAATAAATCACGCGGGTGAATCCTACAGGAGTTTAGGGTTCCCTTGTGCACCATGACGACTTTAATAAGTTCCATCTGATGCGTTAAGTACACACCCCAGAATTCTTCGGCGTAAGGGTTGTAGTTTTTAGACAAAAGCTCGAAGACCTTTTTCGCGTTATCGATAACCTGAGAGGTTTTAACGGTATCATCTGGGCTAGCAGGGATTTTAGTCATAATTGCTTTTTAGCAACAGAGTGACCTTGGTTGCGGGTCGTGTATTGTTTGGCGCACTTGATTATCGTCCGGAAGATCGCTTCTCGTTTTCGTCCGGATCGTCTATCATTAAAAACAAGAGGTACATCATGAAAACGTTAGTTTTACTTGTTCTTGTTTCATTATCAATTTTATCGTGCGGTCCGAAGGCCTTTGTAAAAGGAACTTATGAAGATCCACAAAAAGAAAATCTATTAAACGACCAATGGTCTGAAACCGACATGCAAGTGATGGTGAAAGAGCTTGTGGCTTCAATGTTAGCCCATCCGGTAATCGCTAACGCGAAAACTCCGCCGGTTGTGATGTTCACTAAACTTAAAAACGATACAAGCGATCATATCGACACTCAAAGCATCATCGATATGATGGCTGTTGAATTAGGTAACACGGGTAAAATCGTATTCGTAAATAAAGAAGCGCGTGAAGACGTGGCTGAAGAATACAACTACCAAAATTCAGGAATGGTTTCTGCTGAAACTAAAAAAGGCCCAGGCGGTCAAACGGGCGCAGACTATTTCATCGACGGTCGTATCGCTTCAATCACGCAACAAGTGGATAAAGACAAAACTGTGTACTACAAATTAACTCTTAATCTGACTAACTTACAAAAAAATACAAAAGTTTGGTCTAACCACAAAGAGATTCGTAAAAAGTTTAAGAAGAAAACAATTGGCTTATAGCCAATTGTTTTTCCTGTTTTGATTTGTCTTCGACAGATCTTTCTTCTAAAGGGCCGACCTCTCGATCGGCCTTACTGCTAAATCACTATCTATGAATCATCCATTGAACGAAAAAGAAGAAAAAGAATGGCAAGATTATCTGGCGGCTAAGCGAGCTAAAAGCCAGAGCCACGGCGTTTTTTGGGGATTGTTGGTGTTGGCTGTATTTCTAATCGTTATGCTTCTAAGCGTGTGTTCTGGCGGTTTTCGTCCGGGTATGTTTGATATCGGACCGCGCTAAAGAATTTTGGTTGCTGAAACCAGATTCATTCATAATTTCTTAACATTTTTTGGAATTTTAGCGCGAGAAAGACTGCGAAGTGGGGAACTTCGTAAAATTCAGCTTGGGGAACTTTAATCGGGATAAAAAAAGCCGGGTTTTGGACCCGGCTAATTAATTACTGATTAAAATTTTGGTTGCTGCTTGGAAGAGGAAGATTCGGAGTCTCTTCTTCTTGGTTTGAACCAGGAAGCACTGTCGCTTTTTCAGCTACAACTTTAGAAGTTGCATCA
>CAMLRE010000244.1 GCA_946482355.1 uncultured Bdellovibrio sp. | reverse complement strand
CGCTTCAACAATGACTGCATAAGCACTTTGTTTAAAAATTTCTACATCTTGCGCGGTAAATTTTGATTTTACTTCGAGCGAAAAAATACGCTTTGCCGCAAGACTTTTATGAATTTCCTGGCGCTGTTCGAAGCTTAATAGAATTTCACCCGTGATTTCATTTTCTGACGACCACAGAACAAAATTAACTTCATGATCAAATTGCGAAATGTACTGCGCAAAATTTTCGTTTTCTTTTTTAAAAACTAAAGGCGTTTGTAAGCGGTAAAAATGCGGTAGCAAATACTCTTGAAGACTGCTCCCGGCACGAACGATTCCTATTTTTGGTCTATGCGATAAAAACTGCAATAAACCAAAACACAAGTCATAACCTGCAAACATGAAATTTTCAAAAGCTCTGACCTTTAAAGCTGCGCCAAACTTTTCCGAAAAACTCACCGAGAGCTTTTCGTTTAAGGCCTGATAATTTTCAGCATTAAGGTAATTCATACTCTTATATTTCAAACTGAATTCGTTTAAATAACAAAGTCATTCAGGATGATTTAACCGTCATTTAGACTCGACCACCGACATAAGGCGAGTCCGACTCGCCAATGACATCTCACTCGGTCATAATTATATACAGGGAGATTCTTCGAATGAAAAAATTGTTATTATTAGTCGTACTTTTTCCAATGAGTTCATGGGCTTTAATTACGGCGCGCGCGAATTACACAGGTATTGTGGCCAAAGATGCTTTAACGGATGTGTGTAAAGGCAAATCCTGCGAAGGACAAACTCCGGGAATGGTGCCGCTTTATGGTTTAGGTGCTGACGTTCTTGTTTCTCTGCCACTACTACCGGTGGGTTTTGGTTTACGTACTGAAAAATTAAAACTTGAAGTCAGTAAAGATGGAATCGAAGGTGAAGCTCATCTTAACAGAACAGCAGTTTTAGCTAACTACCGTTTAATCAATACGATTGTTCATCTTGGACCAATTATTTCTTACGGTGTTGATCACAGCGCCGGAGTTCGCGTGGCGCAAGGTGGCTCAAATGTTGTCGACTACTCTGGCGGAACTCTGACAAGCTACACTGTGGGAATGGAATTAGAAGTAAAACCTTTAATCGTTTTACCTATGATCGTAGGTGCTGAAGCAGGCCTTATTCAAACAAAATGGAAAGATGCGACCGACTCTGTATCGGGAAATAAAAAAGACATTGATCTTAGTGGTAATTACATCAAATTTTTCTTAGGGTTAGATATTTAACGCTCCGTTTTTTGACTCTCTATCTGTTTTTCACCTAAACTTTAGAGAGTGAATGTTTTATTAGCAGCGATCATTTTTACGTTCTTTGCCGTTTTTGCACCGAATTCTCATGGTGATCGCCCACTCTTACTTGCCGACCAAAAAAATGGCGAGATTCAATATTCAGATTTTAAACTTCCGATAGGCCGCTTACAGACTCAAATTGAAATTGAAAAAACATTTCTGCCTTTGTTTGTAAGCCCGTATTTTATTCTGGTTTATATACAAACATTTGATATTTCATCTTTGTTTTTAAAACAAAGTTTTACGCTTCGAAATAAATTACTGTCTTTTCACACCTCGCCTTTTGTGTTTTGCGAAATTCTGCAGGTTTAGATTCTAGCTTAAACCCTTCACATATATTTCACATCAAACATACTATTAGGAGGTAGCTATGCCTATTCGCGTAGGTCTATTAGGCTTCGGCCGCACTGGTTCTGTTGTTGCTAAAGAACTTGTTTCTGACTCAGAACTTTCTCTGCAATGGGTTTGCAGAAAAACAATTAATCCTGCTCTTACGTACGCCAGTCATGCTTTAGGCTTTGACGGAAAATTTTCTCCCTTTGTGGCTTTTGACAAATTAACTCCCGAATTTATGCAAAAAAATCCGGTCGATGTTGTTATTGATTTTTCTTCTGGCAAAGCCACGACGCTTTACAATACCCTGGCTGATGCCGGTGTTCGTATTGTGACGGCCATTTCAAAGTATTCGCCCGAAGAAGAGCATCTCGTCAAAGAGGCCAGCAAAAAAACAGCAATTCTTTATTCGCCCAATATTACTCTTGGTATTAACTGGCTTATGATTGCTTCAAAAATCCTGAAAAAAATTATTCCGCTAGCTGATATCGAGGTGATCGAAGAACATTTTCGCGACAAAAAAGAAACCTCCGGCACAGCGCTGCGTTTGGCTGATCATTTAGATATTGATCCTAAGCTGCACGTAAATTCAATTCGTGTGGGTGGTGTTGTCGGAAAGCATGAAGTCGTTTTTGGTCTTCCGAATCAAACCATTCGCATTGTTCATGAAAGTATTAGCCGTTCGGCTTTTGGATCTGGTGCTGCTTTTGCTGGAAAGTGGCTTTCTCAGAAGCCTTCAGGACTTTATTCGATGGAACAAGTTGTTCACGAGAAATTTATGAAAAAAGTGAATGAGTTAGATTTCGATCCGACATCTTAGAGCTCAAATAAAAAAGGAGAAGCTTTCACTTCTCCTTTTTTATTTTTTTTCATGTTTTAAAAACTACTCGTCAGTTTTTTCGACTTTAGTTTCTTTAAGTTGTTTTTCATTTTTAACTTCGGCCATTTGTTTTTTAGACATAGCCACAAGCTTAGCTGTCTCTACCGAAGGTTTTACATCCATTTCTTTTAATAAATCGGCGACACGGTTTAATGTCGACGTAAAATCAGTGATAATGATCTGATTAGCAGCTTCATTCACTACGTATTCACCATAAGATGACGTAAAAATACGGCCTTGGTGAGCTAAAGTTTTTGCCGGTACATTTTTAGCGGTATACACCCAAGTGTACATGCGCTCTGGTTTTAAAGAGGGTTTTTCAGAGCTAACTGTTACAAAATCTCTTTGCACACTTCTCGCATTACGAACAATCATTGTGTCATCTTGCTTGCTGATCGCAAAACCATTCAGCGCTAAAGCTGTTGATAGCTGGTTAAAGGCTTCTGTAAGACCGATTTCATCTTGGTTAAACATCGAAACTTTTCCACGTACTGTAGAATCAAGAACGAATTTCTGGCCTGAAGCTTTAGAGTACATTTCAATAACTTTTGTAAGTTCTTCGTTATTAAAATACATTTTGATTTTTTGTTCAGCCGCTTGAGCTGATAAAGAGACAACAAGAATTAACGCACTTAGAATTTTCATACGGGCACTCCTTTTGTTTAGTTCAACTATTAGAACAAACCCGAAATGCGCTCTCAACGCTAAAATAAAAAAGGCCCAGTTCCAAACTGAGCCTTTTTTCGCTTTTTATTCACTTTTTACGGAGCAACTATCAATTTGATTGCTGAGCAATCACTAAATACCAGATTTCAAACGTTCTTGGTCATCAACAACAGATTGAACGCCACCTTTAAGGCCTGGGCGGTAAGCTAATTGTTTGATGTCGTATGTGAAGTTCGCACCATTTAAACCTGGAGTTTGCCACTCAGGTCCTAGACGGATCGCATCTACCGGGCAAGCCTCTTCACAGAAACCGCAGAATACACAACGTAGCATATCGATTTCATAGCTGATTGGGTATTTTTCTACATGTGGATCTGGATGCTCAGACGCTGTGATTTTAATACAGTCTGCTGGGCAGTTTGTCGCACATAACATACAAGCCGTGCAACGAATCGCACCGTCTTTTTTTACTGTAAGAATGTGATTACCTTTAAAACGCGGAGAGTATTCATACTTCTCTTCAGGATAGTTTAAAGTGATCATTTCTTTTTTGTTAAAGATATTCTTTAACATGTGCTTCATCGTGATCACTAAACCTGTAGCGATCCCCGGTAAGTACCATTTTGATTTTTCAGAAGTGTTTTGCATTACAGCCATGGTCTGCTCCTTACGTTTCGGCGAAGCCGAACCTATAATTTCCCACGTTGGAAAATAAATTCATTTTTCTTACGGAAATCTAAAGTCACTTTATCAGCGCGCTCGTTAGCCGCTACTAATAAGTTCTTAGGATTTAATGTTTCGATTTTGATTTCTTGGCCAGATAATAAAGCCGCGGCTTCAACTACAGTTAAAGCTTCAGAAACAACCGTCGTTACTTTTTTGAAAGATTGAGAAACACCTGCGTGGTTAACGAATGTTCCTGATTTTTCAACGAAAGTTTTAAGCGGGATGATTGTCGCTGATTTTAAGTTTTTATTAGCTACTAAAGAATCAACTTTTGCAGACGTCATGTAAATTAAGTTAGACGCTTTTGCGAAGAACTCTAGTTTAGCAGTGAAATCTTTGTAAACCGGAATGTTTTCAGGGCCAACTACGACTAAGTGTTTTACTTTAGATGGGTCTAAATCAGAAAACTTAGTTGTGATTCCGTGTTTAGCAAATACTTGCTGTAAACCTTTAGTGTTCGGGTTTTTATCGCCGCGAAGTAAGATGCCATCGAATTCATTAGCTGTCGCTTCAGAATTCCACCAGTGGTAAACGTTTTTAGTTTTGTAAGT
>CAMLRE010000243.1 GCA_946482355.1 uncultured Bdellovibrio sp. | reverse complement strand
GTCGCCCATAGATCATTCCACGATGGTGTTTCAAAAACTGATTCAACGCCGTACTCCCAAAAGAATGTCGACATTAAGAAGCTATAACCAAATGATTGCAGTTTTGAATAACCCGAGATACGCGCAGCTTGATAATAAATAGAACCAGAAATAGGATGTAATACGAAATTCACGAACGGACCATCTTTATCTCTGACCGGACCTTTCTTCCAATGATCTTGCACCTGGTGTGCTAAACCATTTTCTTTTAATCCTTTAACATCCCAACCAGAACTGTCTGCGTCCTGCGAAGCAAAAGCCGCCACGACACCACCACTCAATAAAGCAATGTTACGTGTGCGCTCGTAAAGATCTTTACGGCGTTGGCTTGGTTCGCCATCATCTTTAAATAAATTAGGATTATTCTGAAAAATCTGCTGTTCACGAGGTAATGAGTCTTTCGTGACTTCAGTTCCTAAAGTCACCGACACGTAAGGATTATTCGCGTCTTGATTACACATTGAAGGATTTGCTGGCCAACCCTTAGCCTGCAAATGCGTGTACATCTTGTAACAACCTTCGCGGTCGCGGGTATCAACCACAATCACCTGCTGGGCCAAAGTTTTTGCAGTCACTTCTTTAACGATCTGTTGAAATTGTTCTTTTGTCACCCAACGATCAAGAGGCGATGATTCAGCGATAATTTTTTTAACTTCAGGCGAAAGCTCTTGAGCTTGTCTTTCAGCCGGCGTTAGTTGCGCCTGGGCTAAGACGCCACTTACAGAAAATGTTAAGGCCATGGCCACTGCGAATGATTTTAAAAATGCTTTTTTCATACAACAAATTTCTATTCAAATTCACGACCAGCTCTAAGTTAACCTGCTGATTTTAGGCGTACTTTTTTGTTATGGGTGGCTGCCAAAAACCGGCGGCTGTCAAATCTGTGAACAAGAAAACCTGACCAGAACAAATCTACAAGATTTGGTTGGGAACATTTTTTGTAAAATTCGGTTCCGAGGTATTATTTTGAAACTGAATCAGATCGCTAACTATTTTGTAGTTCTCGTGTTGTCGGTAGCCGCCGGCGGTCTGTATTTCGCGCCGAAAAAACAACCTAAGCCCGTAGAACAATTAACTCTTCCGACTTTAATCAGTCTCAATTTGAACCAATCTGTTTTCTTAACCAAAACCTTTGAAAAGACTGAGTTTAATGGCATCGCTGAAAATCTTATTCGCGAACAACAAATTGATTTTAAAGCCCGCCTGTCTCCGGTTTATTCAGGCTTAAACGCTAACTATTTAATGACCTTCTTTGAAACGACAAAATCAACACCTGAATCCCGCGACATTCAATTTGTCATCTTTAAAAGATTTCAAGACCACTACCGTATCGTAGCTACATTAAAGGTAACTGATATCCAGCAAGACTCAATTAAGCTGTCTTTCGGATCAATCGATTTTTTAAATCAAGAGCAATTCAACCTAAACACATTACAACTAGCACAATCTTTAGAGATTGAAGAAAACTTCTAGGGGCTTTGACATGAAAAAATTTATTCTTAGCTTACTTACCTTGTTAGCCGTACAAAGCGTTTTTGCTGACAAAATCGTTTTCTTAGACGATCCAGAAGATTCAATTAAAGCCCGCGCCCAATTTATTCTGACAGCTGAGCGCGAAATCCGCGTTCAATACTACACAATTGAAGATGATGAGGTTTCAGCCTCTGGTTTAAGTTTATTAAAATACGCGGCTGACCGCGGTGTTCGCGTACGCATTATCGTAGATGCGATGAACAACCTTATGTCTGATGAAAAACAGGCCGCTTTATTGTTAAATCCTTTCATTGAGATTCGTGAATACAATAATTTTAAAATCTATGCTCCATTTCGCTATTCGAAACGTATGCACGACAAAGCTTTAATTATTGACCGCCACGCCCTAATTTCTGGCGGAAGAAACGTAGCTAATGGTTATTTCGGCCGTGCTTCAGATAACGACGATGAACCAAAACCAGTTCTAGAAGACACTGATGCTTTAGTTTTAGAAAGTTCAGCTATTGATCACGCAGCCGCTTACTTTGATAATTTATGGAATTCAAGTTTTGTTAAACCCGTTGATCTTGACTGGAAAGACAAAAAACAATTAGCCGAAGGCGCTTGCGACGATAAAAGATGGCAAGGTGATAACGGCCAAAACGAATACGACAATTGTGAATACCGCAGAAAACGTAATGTTAAAAAAGTTCAAGAAGCTAATTTAGCCTTAAACGACGCTTACAGAAAAACCATTGCTGAATATGGTATTCCACGTGGCAAAAATGAAGTTTTATCTGACTGGGATACTTTAGCTGTTCGCACAGGAAACGTTAAATATATCTATGATAATCCGGTGGGACAAAGTTCAAGTTTAAAAAAACCAGAAGCACTTCAAAACAATATGGCCAAACAGCTTTACCAAGCGATTGGTCTTGCCCGTAAAAACGTGGTGATCGTAACTCCGTATTTAATTATCACACCTGAACAAGCTGAATTATTTAAAACGTTACGCGCACGTGGTGTAAAAGTTGAAATTTTCACCAACAGTTCTGATTCAAACGATGTTATTCCAGCACAAGTCGGCTTTAGACGCACGGCCCACTTAGCCCTTGAGCAAGGCGCACAAATTTGGACTTATAACGGACCAGATACACTTCATGCAAAGATGGTTCTGATTGATAACCAGGTTTTATTCGTGGGTTCATTCAACTGGGATTTCCGTTCGCAAAACTTAAACCGCGAAGTGGGAATCATTGCTGACATCACAGCTGTTGAACAAGAAAACCATCTACAACAAGACGTTCAGGATAAATTAGCCCGCATCATGTCGCGCTCAACACCTTATGGTATGGAAAAGAAAGCTAACGATCGCATCGGACGTTTAAATGAGGGCCAAATCAGAAAACTAGCTAGCATGATCAGAAGCGCTAAAGCCAACACTTGGTTATGGGAACTTTTATTCCCGTTAATCAAAGGGCAATTATAATCGAAAAATAAACTCACTCTCAAGCGGCCACTCGTAATCATCAGTGGCCCTGTAGCCCCTAAGCCATAACACATTATCTTTGTAACGAACGTAAAATCCATCCGGGTAATCTTCGTCTTTTTCTGGGTTTACCGAAGCAATAGTTATGTAGGGCCCTTCAGGTTGATCCATGTAAGCTAATCTTAGAAAAGCTCCTAAAGATAAAGGGCAAAGCTTTAAACCCAAACTTAAAGCGCTCTGAACGATATCAGAATAAAAAGAAGGTTTAGTTAATTGCAAATCCTGCAAATTCACTTTAACCAGATCAACTTGCTCTACACTTTCGCTTACCTTAAAATCCGGATGCTCAAACAGCGTGTGCGCATAAGCATTAAACTGGATTCCCTGAGCAATAAGATCAGCGATTAACTTTTCTTTACTGGTTCCACCGGTAGAAATACGTTTAAAAATTTCAAAATTGGCCATTTATTTTTCTCAAAAAAAAAGCCCACACCCCGTAAAGGATGTGGGCTTAAAGTATTTAACTTATTGACCTAATACATACGCGAACATTAATGGCGCGCAGATAGAAGCGTCAGATTCAACGATGAATTTAGGAGTATCAACACCTAATTTACCCCAAGTGATTTTCTCATTTGGTACGGCACCAGAGTAAGAACCGTATGACGTTGTAGAATCAGAAATTTGGCAGAAATAACCCCATAATGGAACGTTATCTTGCTCTAAGTCTTGATCTAACATTGGAACAACGCAAATTGGGAAGTCACCGGCGATACCACCACCGATTTGGAAGAAGCCGACATTTTGTTTTTTAGCAGCTAAGCCCATGTACCATTCAGCCCAGTAAGTCATGTACTGGATACCACCTTTTACAGTGTGAACATTCTTGATGTTACCTTTCATAACGTGACCAGCGAAGATGTTACCTGTTGTTGAATCTTCCCAACCTGGAACAACCATCGGAAGATTTTTTTCTGCGGCAGCTAATAACCAAGAATTTTTTGGATCGATTTGGTAGAACTCTTTTAATTTACCGCTTAGTAAAATTTTGTACATGAATTCATGTGGAAAGTAAGACTTACCTTCTTTATCCGCCTTAGCCCACTCTTCGTAAACAGCGCGCTCGATACGGCGGATAGCTTCTTCTTCAGGAATACAAGTGTCAGTTACACGGTTTAAGTGACGGTCTAATAACTCTTGTTCTTGTTCTGGAGTTAAATCACGGTAGTTAGGGATTCTCACGTAGTGATCGTGAGCTACTAAGTTGTAGATATCTTCTTCTAAGTTTGCACCAGTACAAGAGATCGCGTGAACTTTACCTTGGCGGATCATTTCAGCTAAAGATAAACCTAATTCTGCAGAAGACATAGCACCAGCTAATGTCACTAACATTTGGCCACCGTTATTGATGTGTGTTTTGTATCCAATAGCAGCGTCACGTAAAGCAGCCGCATTGAAATGTCTGAAG
>CAMLRE010000242.1 GCA_946482355.1 uncultured Bdellovibrio sp. | reverse complement strand
GTGGTAACTGCATGTGATGAAAACGGTAACGTTGATTTAACTGACTTAAAAGCAAAAGCTGAACTTCACAAAGATAAGTTAGCGGCAATGATGGTAACTTACCCATCAACTCACGGTATCTTTGAAGAAGCAATCACTGACATCTGTGAAGTGATTCATAAAAACGGCGGCCAAGTTTACATGGACGGCGCAAACTTAAATGCGTTAGTGGGCGTTGCTCAACCAGGTAAATTCGGACCAGACGTTTCTCATATGAACTTACATAAAACATTTGCGATCCCTCACGGTGGTGGCGGTCCTGGTGTTGGCCCGATCGGCGTGGGTGCGCACTTAGCTCCGTACTTACCGAAACATTCTTTAGTTAAAGAAGCAGGCCCAGCTACAGGTGTTAGCTCTACAACAAGCGCACCATGGGGTTCGGCTTCGATTTTACCAATCAGCTGGTCATACATCACAATGATGGGTGCTGCTGGTTTAAAACAAGCCACAATGACTTCGATTTTATCAGCGAACTACATCGCGAAAAAATTAGCTCCGCACTACCCGATCGTTTACAAAGGTAAAGAAGGCTTAGTAGCACATGAATGTATTATCGATATTCGCCCGTTAAAAAAATCTCACGAGATTGACGTTAACGATATCGCTAAACGTTTAATGGATTTCGGTTTCCACGCGCCAACTATGTCTTGGCCGGTCATTGGAACATTAATGATCGAACCAACAGAATCAGAATCAAAACGCGAGTTAGATCGTTTCTGTGAAGCGATGATTCAAATCCGTAAAGAAGCAGATGCTTGCCCTGAAGTTATTAGAAACGCTCCTCACACAGCTGAAGCGTTATTAGCAACAGAATGGAATCACAAGTACACACGTGAAGTCGCGGCTTACCCGGCTTCATGGGTTAAAACAAACAAATACTGGCCACCAGTTGGACGTGTCGACAACGCTTACGGTGATAAAAACATTGTGTGCTCTTGCCCTCCATTAGATAGCTATCAATAGTGTGTAGGAACTCACGCTGCGCATGAAGAAAATCGTTCTGATCCGCTTAGATAAAATTGGCGACTTGATCTGTACCTTACCGACAGATCAAGTTTTGGATCAGAACGTTTATGATGTGACCTGGGTCGTACAAAAAGGCATGGGTAACATCGTCAACTTCGGTGAGAAAAAACGCCGTTTTATCGAATTAGATAAATCAAAGCCTGAAGAATCTCGTAAAATTTTTGCTGAATTCCTTAAACAAAATGATTTTGACTACGCCGTTAGTTTTCAATGCCCTTGGTGGATTAACTACGAACTTTTTAAAGCGCGTATTCGCCACCGTATCGGTGTTTTAAGCCAGTGGCACAGCTTTCTGTTTTTAAATGAAGGTGTTCGCCAGAAGCGTTCTCGTGCGATTAAGCATGAATTTGAATACAATCTTGAACTGGTTGAAAAAATCACGGGCCCGATCACACAAAACCCGAAAGAAATTTATTTTAAATTTAAAAAACCACAATCAACGGCAACGTTAGAAAAATTTGGTTTATCACCAAATTATATCGTGGTTCACCCGGGCATGATGGGTTCAGCGCTGAACTGGCCCCAACAAAAATACATAGAATATATTGATAAACAAATTAAATTGAATCGTCTCATTGTGATTACCGGAACCGATGCTGACGAACCTTATTTAGATAAAATAAAATCTGTTTACCTAAACCATCCACAAGTTAAATGGTTGCAAAGTAAATTAAATTTCAGCGAACTTTTAGAAATTTTAAATTATTCTGAAAAAATAATTGCGCCCTCGACCGGAGTCGCGCACATCGCTGCTAGTTTAGATAAAGAAGTGCATGCGATTTTTTCGCATATTCGCGTTCATCACCCAATACGTTGGAGCCCACGCGGAAAAAACATTCATATTTATTTACCAAAAGTATCTAATCCAGAAACGTGCGATCACTCTGATTGCATGACAAAGATCGAGCTTCCTTAAGCCTAAAGTCCTGTAAAATTCATCGACGTTTCCGAGACAATTCAATGTTGTTTCTAACCTATATTTTCTCTTTCTCCGTCTAAATTTTCTACAAATTTAACGCCTCTACAGTTGCGGGAAATCCGCACCGATAGAGCCTTTGCGAAAAAGAGGACTCAACATGAAATTCATTTATAAATCCATTTTACTTTCTTCAATTGTTATTACGACGGGCTGTATGAAAGGCAAGTCGAGTGTGGAAGGGTCAAGCCAAAAGGCCGCTGAAGCCATTGGTTGTGATAGCTTTAAAAGTAAAGTGTATGACTCTATGTACGACTACTTAGATAACGAACAAGATGCTCCGCAGTTATCAGAATTTTCTTCTGCTCTAGCAGATAAAATCGATCAAATTGCGCTGGCACAAAAAATTGATAACCCAGAAGCGGTTGCAAAATTAAAACAAAATATTTCTAACTTATATAAAGTGTTAATCGAAAAAGCGGCAGAATTAAAACAAACAAAAACGGCCAAAGAACACTTACAAACAATTATCGAAATGGAAATGGAAGACGTTTCTACTCCAGAAAACGTTCAGTTAAATCAAGTCAGCGCCAAAGCTTTTGCTCAAGTTGACCAATCAGTTAAAGAGTTAGACGTACAATGTGGTACAAGCTCTCCGACAACTGGCGAAAATGAAGAACCAGGTGACCCAACAACAGTTGATCCGGGAACTTCAACAGGTTCTACAGGTGGAACAACTGATCCAGGTACAATTACTGATGCACCAGCAGCCGTTTCTCAAAAAAATGTTATCGTGGGTTCACATAATGTATTAGCTACGGCTTATCAAAGCTGCGCCGTTTTAGAAATTCCAGAAGTTTCTGCGGCTACGCCAGATGCTCAAGGTATCGAACGTTATGGTACACATGAAGATGGTATCGGTGGTAAGCGCCGTGTATCTAGCTTAAGCTCAGTTCAAAACACACATCCTTATATTAAGGTAGCCGGTGGCGCTCAGGCCGGTTGCTTCAACGTAAGAAATAATCCGTTAATCTATGATTACGGTGGATCAGCTTCAGTGGCTAATAACATTATCGACTTTTCTAAAAATGCCGGTTCAGGAACTTCAGCTTTAGGTGTTGACTGTTCAGCTTACGTTTCAGCTTCAATTGCAGCTGGTGGTTTACGTTATAAACCAGGTGTAGAAAATAAAGCGGTTTATATCCGTCAGAATTCATCTAAATTTATCAATGCGGCTAATTCAGGTTTTACATGTTTTAGCAATGCAACAATGACTCCGACAGCGTCTATTAAACCAGGCGATATCGTAGGTGTTAGCGGTCACGTGGTGATCGTTGATAAAGTAGGTGCTGACCCATTCGGATTAAAACGTTTAAAATCAGCGAGCGATTGTAATTCAATGACAACATCGTACTTTGATTTCACTGTCAGCCAATCTTCTCCGTCTAAAGGTGGTATTGGTTTAAATAAGTATATCGCAAAAGATTACTTACGTGAGTCTTCAAAAATGACGACAGCCTTCTTAGGTTTTGCAAAAGCAGCTTGCCAAGCTTACTTTGGCGGCAAAAATGTAGCTACGCCAAGTTCAACTTACGGCGTGTTACGCCACAAAGGCACAGCAGAATGTTTATCGCCAAGAATCCAAATGGCATATCAAAGTTGCGTTAGCCAATGTATGCAGTAATATAAAGGAATGTCAGAAGCACATTCTAAAATTTTCGACCTAATCAATCAGCCAGAGTTAAAGACCTTAACTCTGGCTGATTTCATTAAGACGCTGTCTGATTACTTTGTTCAAAATCCTGATGACCTTACCCCGTGGGATAAAGAGTACTGCCAAAAGGCGTATCGTTATTATTACTTACCTTTAAATTATATTCGTAACGAGAATGTCGTTAAACGCGGCCTGCAGGTTGAATTCTTTAATGGTATTGAATCAACTGTTGATTGGGACACTGGCCCAGGCACGGCAAGTTTAGCGCTTTCACAGACGCTTCCGCAGAGTTTAAAAAAGCAAATTCTCATTGATCAGTCTCCTGTAGCTCTTAAAAACTTTACCGATTTAAAACAGTATTTAAAAAATCCTGAATATTCGAACGAATTAAAATTAAAAGGCTTAGATGTTGATTGTAAAAAATCGTTATTAGTTTTTTCGTACAGCTTAACTGAGATGAAAAAGCTTCCGGATGGATTTTTTGATTTTGATTCAATCATGATTTTAGAACCATCAACTCAAGACGATGGCCGTAAACTTTCTGAGCTTCGCCAACAATTGATTGATCGCGGTTATTACATTTGGGCTCCGTGTACGCATCAGCAGGCTTGTCCACTGCTAACACAGTCTAAAACTGATTGGTGTCACGATCGTTTTCATGTCACAGCTCCAAAATGGTTTTGGGAGACTGAACAGCATTTACCTTTTAAAAATAGAACTATCACAACAAGCTATATCTTAGCGAAGAAAACCCCACCACCCGTTTTTATTAAAGACAAAGCGCGCAC
>CAMLRE010000241.1 GCA_946482355.1 uncultured Bdellovibrio sp. | reverse complement strand
TTAATCGCAGCTTTGCAATTGGCTTATTGGCCGATGAACATGAACTTAGAATGGGTTACCTTCGGCCGTTTACGCCCGCTTCATACGAATGCTGCAATTTTTGCTTTTGCAGGTAATGCGATTTTTGCCGGAATGTACTATTCAACTCAGCGTTTACTTAAAGCGCGCCTGTTTTCTGACTTTTTATCAAAAGTTCACTTCTGGGGCTGGCAATTTGTCATTCTTTGTGCAGCTGTGACACTACCATTGGGTTATTCACAATCTAAAGAGTACGCTGAGCTTGAATGGCCAATTGATATTTTAATTGCGCTTATCTGGGTTATTTTTGCGATTAACTTTTTCATGACGATCAAAAGACGTCGTGAAAAACATCTTTACGTAGGTATTTGGTTTTATATCGCAACGATCATTACTGTAGCGATGTTACATATCGTAAACTCTATTGAAATTCCAATTTCACCTCTTAAATCTTTACCAGTTTGGGGCGGGATTCAAGATGCTTTAGTGCAATGGTGGTACGGTCACAATGCGGTGGCGTTTTTCTTAACAACTCCGTTTTTAGGATTAATGTATTACTTCGTACCAAAAGCTGCGAATCGTCCGGTTTATTCTTACCGCTTATCGATTATTCACTTTTGGGCTTTAGTTTTTATTTACATCTGGGCTGGGCCACATCACTTACTTTACACTTCACTACCAAACTGGGCGCAGTCATTAGGAATGGTTTTCTCGATCATGTTATGGGCTCCATCATGGGGTGGAATGATTAACGGTTTAATGACACTTAAAGGTGCCTTTAAAGAGTTAATTCAAAATCCGGTGATTAAATTTTTCGTAGCCGCTTTAACTTTCTACGGAATGGCCACATTTGAAGGCCCATTATTATCAATTAAATCAGTATCAGCGTTAGGTCACTACACTGACTGGATTGTTGGCCACGTTCACTCAGGTGCCCTTGGTTGGAATGGTATGCTGATCATGGGTATGATGTTATGGATGGTTCCGCGTCTTTGGAAGACAGAACTTTATTCAACAAAGTTAGCTGAAAATTCATTCTGGATTTCATTAACTGGGGTTTTATTTTACTACGTTTCAATGACTGTAGCCGGAATCACTCAAGGTTTAATGTTAAACGGCATTAACGGCGAAGGTAAATTGATGTATCCAGACTTCGTTGAAACAGTAACTAAAATTGTTCCGCTTTATTGGGTGCGCGCCATCGGCGGAGCGCTGTTTGTCACTGGATATTTAATTTTTATCTACAACATGTATAAAACAATTAAGTTAGCGCCTAAAGAAGCTGCTGAACCAGTAGTTGTTAAAGTGACTCGTACAGGTTGGAGTGAAAAATCACACGAGCCGCACCGTCAACTTGAAGGTATGGGCTTAGCGTTTTCAGTTTTAACTTTTATCGCAGTACTTGTGGGATCAGTGATTGAGATTTATCCAACACTTTCTTTACATAAATACGTAAACCCTGAACAAACAACAGAGCCGTTTTCAGCTTTAGAAATTGCCGGTCGTGGTGTTTATATTTCTGAGGGTTGTTATGTTTGCCACTCGCAACAAATTAGACCGATCGCTGCCGAAGTACTTCGTTACGGACCAGCTTCAACTATCGAAGAATCAATGTGGGATCGTCCGCACCAATGGGGATCAAAACGTACTGGGCCTGACTTAGCCCGTGTTGGTAAAAAATATCCTGATATGTGGCACTTTCAACATATGATTAACCCGCGTGCGATCACACCAAATTCAATCATGCCGAATTATCCGTGGTTATTAGAAAAAAATACTGATTTTCTTTCTTTACGCCGCGAATTTTCAGTGATGAACAACTTAGGTGTGCCTTACGACAAAGACACAATCGCTAATGCCGATATTGTGGCGCAAAAACAGGCCAAAGCAATTGCTGAAGAGCTTGAAAAACAAGGTGCCCCAAAAGGTTTAGAGAAAAAACAAATCGTAGCATTAATTGCGTACTTACAAGCTCTGGGCCAAAAAGCAAAAACAACTGACACAGCCGGAAATAAATAACGAGGAATTTTATGAAACAAGAAGGCTTAAAATTTTTTACAGACACTTACTTAACAGTTATCGGATTTTTAATTTTCTTTTCGTATTTCATTTACGTGACAGTGAATGCTCTACGCGCGCCAAAAAAACAAATTAACGATTTTGCCCATATTCCATTTTCTAACGGAGAAGACCACCATGGAAAATAATGAACAACAAAACCCAGCTGATGTAACCCACACTTATGACGGTATTGATGAACACAATAACCCGATGCCAACGTGGTGGGTGTGGTCATTTATCTTAGCGATTATTTTTGCCTTTCATTATTACATTCACTTTGAATTAACAAAACAAGGCCCAACGTTAACTGAGGAATTAGCTGTTTCAATGAAACAGCTAAAAGAACTACAAACTGCAGCTGCTAACAAGTTTCCGACTTTGTCAGAAGAAGAACTTGAGGCCAAACTTAAAGATCCAAATTTAGTGAAACTAGGTGCCGGAATTTTTCAGGGTAAATGTGCCATGTGCCACGGTGAAAACTTAGAAGGAAAAATCGGCCCGAATCTAACAGACAAAATTTGGTTACACGGTGGAAAAAGTTCTGAAGTTGTACAAACAGTTAGACAAGGTGTTTCAGCTAAAGGAATGCCTGCCTGGGAAGGTCTGCTTAACGCCGAAGAAATTTTCGGTGTTGTGGCGCTGATTAAATCAAAAGGTATGTAATGAAACCAAAACTATCCAGCGAACATATTACAAGTATTGACGAGTACGGAAATCGCATCGGATTACACCCCGCTGAAGTCAGCGGGTATTTTCGTACTCGCAGAACCTGGGTACAAAATATTTTGATCGTGTTTTTTTTAACTCTGCCGTGGATTAACATCGGCGGTTATCAAAGTATTTTATTAGATATTCCTGCCCGTGAATTTTATTTTTTCGGCCTAATGTTTAAAGCGCACAATGCTCCGCTATTATTGTTTTTAATTTTAGGAGGCGCTTTAACTTTAGCTTTTGTGACCGCAGTATGGGGCCGCGTGTGGTGTGGCTGGGCTTGCCCGCAGACTGTTTTTATCGACGGTGTTTTTCGTAGAATTGAATATTTTATTGAAGGCAACTACATCGCCCGCCGCCGTCAGGCGATCGAGCCAATGACAACAAATCTTTTTATACGCAAAGCGATTAAATGGGTTTTATATTATTTCGCCTCTGCGTTTATCGCGCACAGTGCTTTAGGGTATTTTGTAGGTTCGTATTCTTTTATTCAAATTATAACAAACGGGCCACAAAGCCATTTTAACTTATTTATTTTTTCACAGATCTTAACGCTAGCTTTACTTTTTGATTTTGGTTGGTTTCGTGAACAGTTCTGTACGATCATGTGCCCGTACGGCCGTATTCAAGGTTTACTGTTAGATAACAATTCAATGAACGTTGTCTACGATGAAAAACGCAATGACTGTGTTAACTGCAACCGCTGCGTAAATGCCTGTCCGATTGGTATTGATATTCGTAACGGTTTACAAATGGAATGTATTGCTTGTACCGCCTGCATTGATGCCTGCGATGAAATCATGGAGAAAGTGCATAAACCAAAAGGCCTCGTTAAATACGGTAATATAAGCGACACAAAAATTAAGTGGCTAACTCCCCGTTCAGGTATTTACATGGCCGGTATCGGAATTTGTGTGATCGGTTTACTGTACGGCATTTTATCATTTCAACATTCAGAAGCGTTTATTTTAAGATCACTGACTACGCCGTACACTTTACGCGAAGAAAATGGTGTTAATTTTGTAACCAACCAATTTCGTCTACATGTAACAAATCAAAGTCGCGAACAAAAAAAATATAAAATTGAAATCTTAAATAACCCTGATGCTAAAATTACTTCGCAATTTGATTTGTTAACTTTAGAAAGCAAAGCTAGCTTTGATTGGCACTTTTTTGTGACTCTCCCGCAAAGTAAAGTCACTCAGTCAAATACTTTACAAGTTAAAATCAGTGATGCCTCTGATCCTGAGCAGTTTAAAAAAGAATTTAGCATTCAGTTTTTAGGGCCTAATCTATGAGTGGTGATTTTCAGCTGATCTCATTATTAACTGGTTTTTTTGTCGCAGGCTTTATCGGAAGCTGGCACTGCGCTGTGATGTGCGGGCCAATGACTTGTTTGTTGGCTTCAAAAAAACAGTTAATCAGTTACCAGCTAGGAAGACTTATTTCTTACGTTGGCGCTGGAGTTTTTGCTGGAACTATTTCTTCATTATTAATTGAATCTTACAACTGGTTAAAGATCGTCTCAGTCGTAGTTATTTCGATTTTATTAATTATCACTTTTTTTACGAAAGCTGAAAAAATTCAGATGCCAGGATTTATAAAAAACATCTACTGGCAAAAACGTAATAATCCATTTTTACTGGGAGCTTTAAGTTTAGCTCTGCCGTGCGGCTGGCTTTATAGTTTTATTCTT
>CAMLRE010000240.1 GCA_946482355.1 uncultured Bdellovibrio sp. | reverse complement strand
CCAGCCGGTACTGTTGGTATAGCAACAACTTCTCCGGGTGGGGTTCTTGATATTAAAGGCAGCGGACAAGGTGGTCCGAATGTGGGAGCTAACTACAATTTATTAAGAGTAGGTTATTCTTCAGCTTTAGATTTCGGGGAATATGCCGGTGGACAATTATGGATGCAGGCCAGTAACCGTTCAAACTATGCAACAAAACCTGACTTAATTATTAATCCTGACGGTGGCAATATTGGTATTGGAACTACCGCTCCAACGGCATTAGTTCATCTAAGAGCGGGCACATCATCGATAGCCTCGTTAAAAATCACGAGCGGAACATTGCTGACAACTCCGGCTGATGGTGCGATTGAGTACGACGGCGCATCTTTATATTACACAGATTCAACAAACACCCGTCGTGCATTAGCAAGTACTGGTGGTAATCAAACATATTCAGGCAATCAAACCTACACAGGCCGAGTGAATGTTTCAAACAACACAACATCAACAAATTCATCAACGGGCGCATTAGTTGTGTCGGGCGGCGTGGGTATTGGTGGTACGACAAATATCGCTGGTAATTTAAATGTGTCAGGTTCATCAGTGATTGATGGATCTTTAAAATTATCAGCAATGACATCAGGTAGTGTTTTATTTGCAGGTGCAAATGGAACAGTTACGCAAGATAATTTAAATTTTTATTGGGAGAATACAAATAAACGTTTGGGTATCGGTACGGCTGCGCCAACGGCGAATGTGCATGTCGTTGCAGGCCCTTCAGCGTGGGGCGCTCCTCGATTTTTAATAGAAAATAATGGAAACAGTGGCGGTGGCCAGGATCAGGTGGCCATGGGATTTAGAGCTTTAAATACGACTATTCCATATGATTGGGAGTTTGCCGGCATTTCAACCACGGGAGCATTTCATCTACGCGATGCCACCAGTGGTGCAACTAAAATCGTAGTCAATCAGGGTGTTAGTGGTAGCATCATTTTACAGAGTGCTGGCGGTAATGTCGGTATCGGTACGGGGACTCCTTCAACACTTCTAGCTCTATCAAGTCCTGCAAATACACATATAACTATGCAGGATACTACTGCAACCAAAGATTCGACTAGTTTCAATGCGAAAATAAGAATTACAGACTCTGCAAATGCTTTAGCTGCGCAAATTGGTTTTTCAACGAGCCAGGATCTTTTATTTTCAAATCTTAATGCTACAGGAAAGGTTCAATTAGGAACAGCAGCTGGAATCAAGATGACGCTTGATGCTTCAGGTAGCGTCGGTATCGGAACAAGTACACCAAGTGCAACTTTACATATATTAAATAGCGCTGGTGGCAATTCTTTTAAATTAGAGCAAACTTATAACGGTCCTTCAGGTTCATACCTGGAATTAAGACACTCGCGCGCGGGTGGATCGTTAAGTAATGGTGATTTTACTGGTGGAATTTATTTTCAAGGAATAAATTCCGGCGGTTATGCGTCTGATAGTTCAAACATATTTGCTCAGATGACAAATGTGACTTCAGGTTCGGAATCAGGAAATCTTTTATTTTATACTCGTGATAATGGCACTCGTTCAGAAAAGATGCGCGTGGATTCTAACGGCAATGTGGGAATCGGAACAACTGCGCCAGCTACAAAATTTCATGTTTATGATTCGACAACGATGGGTTCAATTGGTTCGTTGAATTTAAACAACGCTGTTTTACGTGTGCAAGAATCTTCAGGCACTTCAATTAACATCGATGGAAATACCATTGCAGCCGAAGCAGATTTATTCTTAGGAACAAAAAATTCAAATAATTTTCATTTGTTTGCAAGCGACACGACAAGATTATTTATTTCTGGAAGTTCAGGTAACGTGGGAATTGGAACAAACGCACCAGCTGCCAAGCTTGAGGTTGTTAATGCTATGACTAGCAGCACGGATGGTATAACTTTAAAAGATTCAACAACAACAAACGGTAGAATGGCTATCGGAGATGCGACGAATGGGGCTTCGTCTTACGTTCCGGTCATTTGGGGTAGGGGCGAAGCCTTAGCGAGTGGAAACCGTTACGGATTAATGTTAATTGGTGAACCGGCTTTTGATAATGCAGGTGATGCTGCGGTTGTGATTGATGCCAGATTTAATTCGGCTGCCGTCGCCAGCTCTCCTATTTTAAAAATAACAAACTATAACAGTGAAAAAATGCGGATTGATCTTAATGGTAATGTCGGTATTGGTACAACAGCCCCTATTGCGACTTTGCATGTTGCAGGAACAGGGTATGTCAAAGATTCTGGAAATTCTTATCTTGAACTTTTATCTCGTAATGATTCGGCGCTCAATGTTACCAATAACAGTGCCACAAAGCGCGGCTTCACTATTCATCATGAAAACAGCAGTGGCTTAGTCGCTCAGTGGTATCATTGTCCGGCAGGTGTATGTACTCAAAAACTGAGTTTCGATTATGCGGGTAATATGGTTATTGCCGGCACACTCACCCAATCTTCAGATATCAGGCTTAAAAAAGATATTCTGCCGTTACAGTCAAGCTTAGATAAAATCTTAAGTCTAAACGGGGTTTCTTATTACTGGAAAGACAAGGAAGTTCCTGGTAAACAGATTGGTTTGATCGCCCAAGAAGTTGAAAAAGTTTTTCCAGAAATTATCAGAAAAGATGAAAAAGGATTTCTATCAGTTGGCTATCAAAACTTAGTTGCGCCATTAATTGAATCCGTGAAAGAGATTTACCGTCGTTTAGTTAACGTAGAACAACAGCAAATCGAACAACAACGTCAAATGGCTTCTGTCGTAGAGTCAAAAGTCGATAAATCAGAATTTGATAAAGTAAAAGCCGAGAATGCGGCACTAAAAGCTTATATCTGCAGTAAAGATCCCAAAGCTTCTCTTTGTCAGTAGTGAAGTGTCTCAATTTGAGAAATTCGAGTCCTGTTATAAGAAATTATTCGTTTGAATCTTTATAAAAATGTCAAAAATTCCGACAAGTTAAGAGTGAAGAAGGTACGTCCGCTGAACTATTTCGTTATTTCTATTTTTGCGTTTATATTTTTAAACGCGCTTTCTGTTTTCGCAGGACCTACACGAACAACATATCAAGCTAAAATTATTAAACCCGATGGCTATCCGCTTGAATCAACAACTGTTAATTTTAAGTTTACAATTTTAGATCCGGCAGGAAGTTGTATTCTTTATTCAGAAACATTTTCTAACGTGAATATGGGATCAAGTGCAGGCTTAGTTTCTTTTGCTTTAGGAACAGGTGTTCGCACATATCCAGTTGTAGGAAGTACGTTTGAACAGGTTTTCAGTAACACAACAGCTTCTTTAACCTGTGACTCGGGTGGGCCAGCAACTTATTCTCCTTCGGCGAACGACACTCGTAAAATCGTTATGCAGTTTAATGACAGCACGGGCTGGCAAACATTACCGGCGATGACGATCAATGCTGTGCCTTACGCCATGTATGCTAATGACTCGCTAAAATTCAGTGGTAAAGATGTTACTGATTTTGTGCAAACGGCAAGTCTTCCAACGTGCGGTGCGAGTGAAGCCATACGCTTTAACGGCGCCGGGTTTTCTTGTATTGCTGCGGGCGGCACAGGAACAATCACATCAGGTTCAGTCACAACAGCTCTTGGTTACACGCCAGCTGACGGGGCAAGTGTTACGGCAGTAACTTCAACCGTAAATTCAGTTTCATCAACTGTGGCTAGTGTTTCTTCAACGGTGTATTCAGTTTCTAGTACGGTTACAAGTTTACAAAATTCAGTGGCTGCTTCATTTGCCGCAATTACAAGTTCACAGTGGTCAACAATCGGAGCCGATATTTATTATGGTTCGCGTGTTGGGATTGGCACGTCTTCACCTTCAGCTCTTTTAGATGTGGGTGGCTGGTCAGAAGCTCCGGCAGGTTTAGCTAACGGCGCAAATATCACAGGCAACTTGTATGTGGGTAATACCGGATCAAACATTGCGCGCACAAGATTAAGCAGTAATGTGAACGGTGGATTTCTTCAATGGAATCGTTTGTTAACAGCTTCAGGAGTTGTTCAAAGTGACATTACAAAACCTTCATTTAATTTTGAAATGAATGGTACTACTGATCGTTTTATTTTTCAAAGATCAGCCGCCAGCAGCACAACTCTTGTTGATTTAATGTCAATCACCGGATCGGGCCGCGTGGGTATCGGTGTAAGTACCCCTGTAACTGCACTTGAAGTATCAGGTGGAATTCGTATCGGTAGTGATAGTTCAAGTTGTACAGCCGCTTTAGCCGGAACATTACGCTACAACGCAGGCGTTGTTGAATACTGTAACGGAACAACTTGGGCCGCTTTTGGTGTGAGCGGCGCAGGAATTTTAGCCATCAACGGTTTAGTTTCAGGTTCACAAACTTTTGCTTTTGGAAACTCTGGAACAGCCCCAAATGTTTCTTCAACAGGTTCAGTTCACACATTTAATTTTCCGTACGCGTCTGTGGCCACAACAACAGCTGG